>CBDTYI010000010.1:0-24657 GCA_965364565.1 uncultured Gammaproteobacteria bacterium
GCGTTTCTGCAGGAGGCCTTCGAAGCGGCGCACCTGCAGGTCATCGAGGCGGGGCGCAACCGCACCCCACCCATCAATCCCCGAACCACCTGCGTCGCCTGTATGGTGCAGGGCAACCAGGCTTACTGGGCGCACCTGGGCGACAGCCGCCTGTATTTCATCCGCAACGGGACCCTGGTGACGCGCACCCGCGACCACACACCCGTGGAGGAACTGCTGCAGAGCGGAGCGATCAGCGCAAGCGAACTGCGCAGCCATCCGCTCAGAAACAGCGTCAGCCGCTGTCTCGGCGGCGTGCGCCCACTGCCGGACATCAGCTTCGGTGCGGCCGAACTCAGAGCGGACGATACCCTGCTGCTGTGCTCGGACGGTCTGTGGAACGCCCTGCCCGAGCAAAAACTCGTTGCGATACCGGGATATGGGAATCTGCAACACAGCGTTGACGCGCTCAGCAACGAAGCAGAATTGGCCAGTTATCCACACAGCGACAACATCAGCGTGGTTGCATTGCGCTGGCTCTCCGCCACCAGCCCGCAAAAGCCCCGGCACGCCACCGCGCCCTCCGGCAACGCCGCACAGGCGGATGCCAAAGACCCCCTGCAACAGGCCATCGATGATATTCACCGCGCCATGCTCGACTATGCGGCGGAGATGAAGAAGTCGTAACAACGCCAGCTCCCCGCCTTGCACTCAGCATCCCAGCCAAACACACCCTGCTCGGTTATACTGGCGGCCTTGTCCAGCATCTATCGAGGAAGTTGCATGCGCCCCAGCAAACGTGCCGCAGATCAAATGCGCACCATAACTCTAACCCGCAACTACACCATGCATGCCGAGGGGTCTGTGCTGGTCGAATTCGGCAATACCAAGGTGCTGTGCAATGCCAGTATCGAAGAACGGGTGCCGGGTTTTCTGCGCGGCAAGAATCAGGGCTGGGTGACAGCCGAATACGGCATGTTGCCGCGCTCCACCACCGAGCGTATGGGCCGCGAGGCGGCGCGCGGAAGGCAGGGCGGCAGAACCATGGAAATACAGCGTCTCATCGGGCGCTCCCTGCGCGCCGTCGTGGATATGGCCAAACTCGGCGAGCGCACCATCACCATCGACTGCGATGTCCTGCAGGCGGACGGTGGCACGCGTACCGCAAGCATTACCGGCGGTTTTGTCGCGCTCGCCGATGCGGTGCAGAAACTGATGGATGCCAAAACCATCAAGCAGACTCCGTTGACCGGGTCCGTTGCATCGGTTTCGGTTGGAATCTACCAGGGCACGCCGGTGCTCGATCTGGATTATGCCGAGGACTCCAATGCTGAAACCGATATGAACGTGGTAATGACCGCAGATGGCAGGTTCATCGAGGTTCAGGGCACCGCAGAGGGTCATCCGTTCAGCGAGCACGAAATGAACCAGATGCTGGCGCTCGCCAAGCAGGGTATCAGCGCGCTGTGTCAGCGTCAGAAAGCCAGCCTGGACGGCTAGGCATGCAACACCGTATCGTACTGGCCAGCAACAATCCCGGCAAAGTCCGGGAATTCAACCAGCTATTGAGTGATACCGAGCTGGAAGTGGTGCCGCAGTCGACGTTTTCGGTTCCCGAGATAGAAGAGACGGGTCTCACCTTTGTCGAGAACGCCATACTGAAGGCGCGCAATGCTGCACAACACACCGGACTGCCCGCCATCGCCGACGACTCGGGACTGGAAGTCGATGCCCTGGGCGGAGCACCCGGTATTTACTCGGCACGCTATGCGGGTGCCGGCGCAAGCGATCGGGATAATCTCGAAAAGCTGCTCGACGCTCTCCGCGAGGTCGATGAGCAACAGCGCAGCGCCCGCTTTCAGTGCCTGATGGTCTACATGCGTCACGGGCAGGATCCGACACCGAGAATCTTTCAGGGCACCTGGGAAGGTCGCATTCTGCGCGAGCCGCGTGGCAGCGGCGGCTTCGGTTATGACCCCGTATTCCTGGTGCCAGACATCGATCGCGCCTCGGCAGAACTGATGCCTGACGTTAAGAACCGCCTCAGCCACCGCGGCCAGGCGATCCGCCAGCTCGTTGCCTCCCTGCGCAGTCACTGATCCAAGTGCCGCGCTTCCAGGCACCGCCGCCGCTGTCCCTGTACGTCCATTTTCCCTGGTGCGTGCGCAAGTGCCCCTACTGCGATTTCAACTCACACGCCCTGCGTGACGCCCTGCCCGAACAGGCCTACGTCGATGCTCTGCTGAGAGATCTGGAACGGGAGCTGCCTGGGGTCTGGGGCCGCACGGTCCATTCCATCTTCATGGGCGGCGGCACGCCTAGCCTGTTTTCGGCCCCAGCCCTGGAACGCCTGTTGAGCGGTATCAGGGCACGCCTGACACTGCATCCGGACACCGAAATCACCCTGGAGGCGAACCCGGGAAGCGCCGAACAGCAACGGTTTACCGGCTATCGCGACGCCGGCATCAATCGGCTTTCCCTCGGTATTCAGAGCTTTAACGATAGCCACTTGAATGCCCTGGGGCGCGTCCACGATGCCGAACAGTCGTTTCAGGCGGTCCGGGCAGCCCGCGTCGCGGGGTTTGACAATATCAACCTGGATCTGATGTTCGGGCTGCCGGACCAGGATTGCGCGGCAGCCAGAGCCGATCTGGAGTCCGCACTCGCGCTAAAGCCGGAGCACCTGTCCTGGTACCAACTCACCCTGGAGCCCAACACGCGCTTCCATGCCGATCCGCCGGTGCTGCCCGATGACGATGAAAAATGGGCGATGCAGACGCGCGGGCAGACCGTGCTCGCCAGCCACGGCTATACTCAGTACGAAGTCTCCGCCTTCGCGCGCGCCAGCCAGCGCTGTCGTCACAACCTGAACTACTGGCAGTTCGGCGACTACATCGGCATCGGTGCGGGGGCGCACGGAAAGATCAGCGATGCCGCAAGCGGCCGTGTGCTCAGGAGGTGGAAAAAGCGGCATCCGCGCGCCTACCTGGAAGCAGCCGGCCCCACGGCACACCTGGAAGGTGAGCGAGCGCTCAGCGAATCCGAAATCGTATTTGAGTACGCGCTGAATCGGTTACGACTCAAACAGCCGTTCAGACTGAGTGAATTCGAAAGCTGCTGCGGCCTGCAGCGTGACTGGATTGTGCCGCTGATACAGCAGGCGCAGGCCGATGGACTGATGATCTGCGACGGCGACCTGGTGCAGCACACCGGCTCCGGCTGGCTATTCTTGAATGACCTGCTGGAGCGATTTCTGCCTGAGGAGGTTCAGAATGCTCGATACCGCGCGAATTGACTGTCCCTACTGTGGCGAACCTTTTGAAACCGGCGTCGACTGTTCGGCCGGCGGGCAGCAGTATATAGAAGACTGCCCCGTGTGCTGTCAGCCGATCGAAATGAAGACCGATATTGATTCGCACGGAAATCTGCGCAGCATATCGGCGCTACGCAATGATGACTGATTACACTCCCATCGATTGTGCGTCGTACAGCGAATACGAAGCCGCAATTTTGCGCCACCTGCGCCTGCGCCTGTCGTGGCGTCAGCCGGACGGACAGTTGCGCATCGAGGTAGTCAGGCCAATCGATCTCGAAACCCGTTATCAGGAGGAGTTTCTGCTCGTCGAGACCCGGAACCGCAACAGACTCGAGCTGCGCCTCGACCAGATCATCAAAGCCGAAGCGCTGTAAGCTAGTGTACCCCGGCACTGATATTGACCCGCTGAATGGGTCAATATCAGTGGCGGGGTACGCTAGAACCACGCAGCAACTCTGGTACCATGCCGGCATGGAAACCGGTGTTCACGATCTGGAGCTGCTAATCCACTCGCGGGTGCCAATCATCCTGATTGAAACCGCTGACGAACCGCGCGCCCTGGAACTCTTAACACGCCTGGCTATCGCTGTCGGCCAACCCGTTATGCGCTGGTCGGTCACCAGCGGCCTGCAGCGCCTCGACCTGGACCTGCAACCACAAACCCATGCCAAGGACCCCCAGCAGGCGCTGGGACAAATAAAGGCTACCGGCACACCGGGCATTTATGTGCTGCTGGATTTTCACCCCTATCTTGAAGATCCCGGGCACGTGCGCATGATCAAGGAAATCGCGCTCGGATACGGGGAGGCTCAGCACACACTGGTGTTCATCAGCCACGCCTGCGAGCTGCCCGAAGAGCTGCGCGCACTCAGCGCCAGGTTCGATCTGGCGCTCCCGGATCACAAGGCGCTCGAGGCGTGGATCCAGGACGAGGCGAAAAGGTGGTCACGGGCCCATCCCGGCAGGAGGGTGAAAACCGACAGCGTAACGCTCGCCCGTCTGGTACGGCAACTCCAAGGCTTGACCGAAACGGACGCGCGGCGCCTTATTCGCAATGCAGTTCACGACGATGGCGCCATTACCGAAGCCGATCTGCCGCAAGTGACCAAGCTCAAATACGAGCTGCTCGACCAGAGCGGCATCTTGTCATTTGAATTCGATACCGTGCGCTTTGCCGAGGTAGGCGGGCTGGTACGGCTCAAGCGCTGGCTGGGTCAGCGCAAAGACGCCTTTCTCGCGGCGGATGCCATGCTGGATCCGCCCAAAGGCATTCTTCTGGTGGGTGTGCAGGGGGGAGGCAAGAGTCTGGCAGCCAAAGCGATAGCCGGACTCTGGCAGCTCCCCTTGCTCAGACTCGACTTCGGCACTCTCTACAACAAGTTCTTCGGCGAAACCGAACGTAACCTGCGCAATTCGCTGCGTACCGCCGAGGCAATGGCGCCCTGCGTGCTCTGGGTGGATGAAATCGAGAAAGCCATTGCCAGCGGCGATTACGACAGCGGGACTTCGAAACGCGTACTGGGAACTTTGCTGACCTGGCTGGCGGAACGTGACCAGCCGGTATTCCTGGTCGCCACCGCCAATCGCATCGACGCCTTGCCGCCGGAACTGATCCGCAAGGGCCGACTGGACGAGATCTTCTTCGTCGACTTACCCGACGCCGCCGTGCGCAGCCAGATTTTCGACATCCACCTCAGGAAACGCGGGCAGAATGCCCAGGCGTTCAACCTGGACGAACTGGCCCGACACAGCGAGGGATTCTCCGGCGCGGAAATCGAGCAGGCGGTCGTAGCAGCGCTCTACCTGGCCCGGGAACAGCGTCGTCCGCTGGACACCGGGCACCTGCTGACGGAACTGGAGCAGACTCGTCCCTTGTCCGTGGTCATGGCCGAACAGCTCACGGCGCTGCGCGAATGGGCGAGACACCGCACCGTTACCGCGAACTGAATGAACGCTGACAAAGGGAGAGCGTCAATAATTCGGCCGATCAGGCAAGACCATCGCCAACTCATTGAAACGCATGATGTTGGAATTTTGACAGTGCGCTGATTTTTGTCCCCCAATGTGTAAGAAAATCGCCCTATTTTCCCAGTACCGCCTCCGCCACAGGCCCCAATTAGACAAATAAAACATTTATAATCAATAGATTATATGATCGCTTCGCATTGGTAGGGTGCTGGTCGACGCTTGTGCTATTCTCGACAAACACAACAAAAATAGCTGCGCTTGAGCGCTTCTGTCGGCGGAGATTGCGTCATGCCCCACCCAAAAGAACAACCAGGTAATGCTCACAGGCCTCTTATCGAATTCGAAACCTGGGCTCAACTCGCCCAATCTGATCCTGCCGCATTCGAGGCTCGGCGCGCCCGAGTGATTGAGGACCTGATCCTGGGCATGCCGGAACACAAACGGCAGCGCATGCGTTGCCTGCAGTGGAAGATCGATCAGGTCAGAGCTCAGTGTAAGACTCCGATGGCGGCCTGCGTCAAACTCAGCGAAATGATGTGGGATTCCCTGGTCGGCCCCGGCGGACTCAAGGATGCCCTGGAACGCCTCAGCACAGACTCCCCCGCCCCGCTGCCCAAAGCCAGGGTGCTGAAATTTCCACCGGTGCCGCGCCCCTAGGGCGGGCAGCGCCCTCCCGGGCTTGTCCACACCCCGGGTTTGCCGTATTATTCGCGGCCTTTCGGGCAGGTGCGCATCGGTATGCGCCTGAACGGCGAATTTTCGAGGCACAACCCATGAAAGCAGACATCCATCCGGAATACAAAGAGGTCAAGGTGACCTGCAGCTGTGGCAACAGTTTTGAGACGCGCTCCACGGCGGGCAGGGAGCTGCACATCGAGGTTTGCGCTCAGTGTCATCCGTTTTACACCGGCAAGCAGAAGATGCTCGATACCGGCGGCCGCGTGGATCGATTCCGCAAGAAATACGGGATGAAAAAATCCTGACACCGCCAAGGCGAAGCGAATCAAAAAAGGCGCCCTGGATTGGCGCCTTTTTTTTGCTGCTCGGCTGGCAGCAGACAGCGCTTGCTGGTGGCTGCGCGCGGCCGACCGCCGCGGAGCCGGTGCTGGTTCGCTACGTACCGGACGGCGACACCGTGGTCCTGGCCAACAACAGGAAGATTCGCCTGATCGGCATCAACGCCCCGGAGGCACAGCAGGATGGCCAACCCGCCCAGGCACTGGCTATCGAAGCCCGCGACCGTTTGCGGCGTCTGTTGTTCGAACAGGGCAACAAGGCTCATGCGGTCTATGGGCTGAACGAAAAGGACCGTCATGGTCGCTATCTCGCTCACCTCTGGTTGCCGGATGGCACGAACCTGTCGGCACAGCTGCTCCGCGACGGCCTTGGCTGGGCAGTGGCGATTCCGCCCAATACGCGCTTCCTGGATTGCTACATCGCGTCAGAGCGCCTGGCGCGCGACGCCCGGAGCGGCGTCTGGGGGCATCGCGATCATGTCGCTCGATCATCGACGCAGCTGAACCTGCGCAGCGCTGGTTTCCAACGGGTGACGGGCCGGGTTGTGCGGGTGAATCACGGCGGCGGGGCGACCTGGGTCAATCTGGACGGCAGATTCGCGGTGCGCATCCCGGATGAGGACCTGCGCTGGTTCAGAGACCCGCCGGATAGCTCCTGGATAGGCAAGGAGGTCGAGGTGCGCGGCTGGCTGTATGCAGAGAAAGGGGAATCGCGCATCAGCGTACGGCATCCGGCAGCATTAGAGCTGAGAGCCAAAGGCACAGGCTCGGCAGATACACGATAAGCTTGGTATCATGCTCGGCACTTGCCCCAAGCGGTTACGGAATCAACATGCCCAGAGACCCGAAACAGGAAGCACTTGACTACCACGAGTTCCCCTCACCGGGCAAACTCGCCACCCAGGTAACGAAGCCCTGCTCTACGCAAGCGGAGTTGTCACTGGCGTACACGCCCGGCGTCGCGGAACCGGTGCGTGTAATTCATAGAGATCCGGAAGCCGCGTACCGATTCACCAGCAAGGGCAACCTCGTAGCGGTCATCACCGACGGTAGCGCGGTTCTCGGGTTGGGAAACGTGGGCGCGCTGGCCGGCAAGCCGGTCATGGAGGGTAAAGGCGTGTTGTTCAAGCGCTTTGCCAATATCGACGTGTTCGACATCGAAGTGGCTGCCGATGACGCGAGTGACTTTATTGACACGGTATCCCGCATCGCCGGCGGTTTCGGCGGCATCAACCTCGAAGACATCGCTGCACCGCGCTGTTTCGAGATCGAACGCCTGCTGATCGAACGCCTCGACATTCCCGTGTTCCATGACGACCAGCACGGAACCGCAATCATCATCTGTGCCGGTCTGCTCAACGCACTGGAAATCAACGGGAAGGCACTGCACGAGGCGCGTATTGTGTGCCTGGGCGCAGGGGCGGCGGGTATTGCGTCGATGCGGCTGCTGATGAAACTGGGCGCCAGCCGGGAAAACATCTATATGGTCGATCGCAACGGCGTGATCCGCTCGGGCCGCACTGACCTCAACCCATACAAGCAGGAATTCGCCATTGCCACAGACCGCGTCACGCTGGCTGACGCAATGCGCGGGGCGGATGTCTTTATCGGCGTTTCCGGTCCCGACCTGGTGTCGGAATCCATGCTGGCGAGTATGGCGGCCAGGCCGGTTGTTTTCGCCTTGTCTAACCCGGACCCGGAGATCAGCCCGGCGCTCGCGCACCAGGTCCGGCCCGATGTCATCATGGCAACCGGGCGCAGCGATTTCCCCAACCAGGTCAACAACGTGCTGGGATTCCCGTTCATTTTCCGCGGCGCCCTGGACGTCAGGGCGCGCGCCATCAACAGCGAAATGCAGATGGCTGCAGTACAGGCTTTGCAGGCCCTGGCTCATGAGCCCGTGTTACCCGAGATTCTGCAGGCTTACCGACTTGATCACCTGGAGTTTGGCCCCGACTATTTTATACCCAAGCCCTTTGACCCAAGACTGATGGACTTTGTACCGCCAGCCGTAGCACAGGCCGCGGTGGATTCAGGCGCCGCCCGCAGCGGCTTTCCCCGACACTACAAGCCGGCGCCGGTACGTTAAGGACCGGGTTCATGCCACGCAGGGGCGTACCCGGCTCGCCACCTGTGAAGCGCGCCGGCGCGCATCCTGAAGATCATCACCGTAGGCGAGCGCAACGCCCATGCGCCGCTTGGCGAAGGCTTCCGGCTTCCCGAACAGACGCAAGTCGGTTCCCGGAACCGTCAGAGCCAGGTCGACATCCTGGAAGGCGATCCCGCCAGCATCCAGACCACCATATATGACGGCACTTGCCCCCGGGTTGCGCAGCGCCGTGGAAACCGGCAAACCCAGGATGGCGCGCGCGTGCAGATCAAACTCGTTCTGCCATTGAGTCACCATGGTGACCATACCCGTATCGTGGGGGCGCGGACTGACTTCACTGAATAACACCCGATCGCCCGAAATAAACAGCTCCACCCCAAACAGCCCGCAACCACCGAGATTTTCGGTCACCAGGCGCGCCATATCCTGGGCACGCGCCAGCGCAGTATCTGTCATCGCCTGCGGCTGCCAGCTTTCTACGTAGTCGCCTTGTTCCTGGATGTGGCCAATAGGCGCGCAAAAGTGGGTATCCACCCCACCTGATCGATTCAGAGATCGAACCGTCAGCAGGGTTATTTCAAAGTCGAACTGGACCAGTTCTTCGACGATAACGCGACCACGGTCGACTCGCCCCGTGCTCCTGGCATGGTTCCAGGCCCTCGCGACGGCCTGCGGCCCTTCGATTCGCGACTGACCCTTACCAGAAGAGGACATCACCGGTTTGACGATACACGGGTATCCGATACCCGTATCGATGGCCGCGAGAAGCTCTTCCAGGCTGTCCGCGAAGGCGTAGCCGGACGTCGGCAGCTGCAACTGTTCGGCCGCCAGGCGCCTGATACCTTCGCGATTCATGGTGAGCATGGCAGCACGCGCCTGAGGCACCACGGTTGCCAGACCATCGCTTTCGATTTCGGCCAGCGCATCGGTGGCTATCGCCTCGATCTCGGGCACTATGATCTGTGGCCGCTCCTGTTCCACCAGAGCCCGCAGAGCTGCCGCGTCGGTCATGTCGATCACGTGCGCGCGATGGGCAAGCTGATGTCCGGGCGCATTTGCATAGCGATCGACTGCGATCACTTCGACGCCAAAACGCTGCAGCGATATCACGACCTCTTTACCCAGCTCGCCGCTGCCGAGCAGCATGACACGGGTAGCAGAGCTCGACAGAGGGGTTCCAATCTTCACGCGACACTCCTTCGTTGGGTAACAACCAGCCGAACCAGGGGACCACAGTCGCAGTCGCCGCGCGCCTGCGTTTAACCTAGCAGCGCCTCGACTTCTGCAAGCCGGGCGCGGTACATCGGACGCCCGTTTACCGGACTCCGGGGAGCCTCCCTGCAGCCTTCGCGTGGAAATACTACGAGCTCAACAGCATGCTCGCCCGCGACAAATTCAAACGACGGAAACTCCTGCCATTCGTCACGCGCGAAGCGCAAGCGCCGGTGCGAAGTCTGAAACGGTATCTTCGAGTCGATCAGAAACAGGTTGATTTCCTCCGGTGTGTCAGCAAACAGGTGCAAATTGACATCGGCATGGCGGCCGGCTGTTCCGCTCAGCACGGATCCGACCAGGCGCGGACTGAAGGCAGCGAGAAAGCGCATAGCCTGAACAGCGCTTTCCCGCAACGATCGCAGATGATCGACCTGTTCGTCGGCGCGAAACAGTCGCTGGTACTCTTCAAGCGCCTCCTCCACTTCGCTATTGCGGGGCATATTCCGGGTGTCGGGCGCGCCGAGGTGTTGCGCGGCCTTGCGTTTGGCCACATAAAAATCCTGAATGCCCTCTTCGGCAATCAGGCGCGCAGCCTCCTGGGCAATCCGCACCCGCATCTGCTGATCGCGGCCGGAAACTCGTCCCATGACGCTAGTGTACCCCGCCACTGATAGTGACCCATTCGGCGGGCCATTGCGGCGTTGCGATCCTTACCAGGGGCTGCCAGAGCCTGCCCCGCGGAGCGTTTTGGGCATTGACTGCGGATCGCGCCTCGCCTAAAGCGCCTACTGTGGTGCACTGACCGGGTGGGGACGCTCTGAACGGATCAATATCAGTGGCGGGGTACACTAGAACAACGGCTCCGCTGAATCGTATATCAAATCTCCCCGCGGGTCGGCAGGCTCACTATATTGGTCCGGAACATGCTCCGGATCAAACGCCTCGAATACACCTCCCGCCTGGCCGGAGGGAAGACGCAAGCCGGTCTTGGGATCAATGCGTACGGTCACCAGACCTGGCGGTTGCCGCAATACAGTCTCCGGAACATCCGTGAGGGCGTCACGCATATAGTCGATCCAGATCGGCAAGGCCGCGCGGCCACCGGTTTCACCGCTGCCGAGCGGCTGCACACGGTCAAGACCGACCCACACGGTCGTTACCAGCTCGCCATTGAACCCGCAAAACCAGGCGTCACGCTGATCATTTGTGGTGCCGGTCTTGCCGGCCAGATCATTGCGCCCCAGTTCCATGGCACGCCGAGCGGTTCCGCGTCTGACCACATCCTGCATCATTGACGTCATCAGATAAACGTTGGTCGCGTCCACCACGCGTTCCGCCAGGACTGGCGCCGCCTGCTCAGGCTCGCTGGGATCCGCACCCTGCTCACTCTGCTCCGGCGCCTCGAATGCGGCTGTAGCAGTTTCCGCCAACAGCGCTTCGGGCGGCTGAGCCTGCTCACACTCCGGACAGACCAGGGGCGGATTGGCCTGAAACACGACGTTGTTTTCGGCGTCGCGTATTTCACGAATGAAATACGGTTCGACGTAGAACCCGCCATTGGCCCATACACTGTAGGCGCGCGCCATTTCCAGGGGCGTTGCCGAACCGCTGCCGAGCGCCAGCGACAACTCGCGGGGAATCTGATCAGGGGTGAAACCGAAGCGGCGCACGTAGTCGGCGGCGTAGGCAGGACCGATGGCCTGCAGCAATCGAATCGACACCAGATTCCGGGAGTGGGTGAGCGCCTCGCGCATGCGGGTCGGCCCGTAAAACTTGCCACTGTAGTTCTCCGGTCGCCAGGTAGTTTCCAGCGATGGATCATTGAACACCACGGGCGCATCATTGAACAGACTGGCTACAGTGTAGCCCTTAGCCAACGCGGCAGAATAAATGAACGGCTTGAAACTGGAACCGGGCTGGCGCTGCGCCTGGATTGCCCTGTTGAACTTGCTGCGGTAAAAATCGAATCCGCCCACCAGTGCCACGATCGCGCCATCGCGCGGATTAACGGACACCAGGGCCCCGGACACCTCAGGCAGCTGCGCCAGCCGCCAACCTCCGTCGGGAAGCGGCTCCACATAGATCAGATCCCCGACTTTGAGCAGCTCGCCAGCCGTGTCCAGCTCCGGGCCCCGGCTGTTAACCGACCGATAGGCTCGCGCCCATGACAATGCATCCCAGTCGAGCTCGGCGTGACCCTGTGTTGCTACATAAACGCTGGCTGATTTTTCCTCGACTTTAGTTACCACCCCGGGAAGCAGGCCACCGACAGACTCGACATCTGCCAACAGGCCTCGCAGGGTATCTTCGGTGGCGTCGAGATCCGGTTCTGTGTGCCGGATGACACCGCGATAACCGTGCCGCCGATCGTACGCCAGCAAGCCCGACCGAAGAGCGGCGTTCGCTGCTGCCTGACGGTCGCTGATCAACGTAGTAAAGACGCGAAAACCAGCTACATACGCATCGTCACCGAACCGCTCAACCATGTGAGCGCGGACCATCTCAGCAACATACGGCGCTTCGACACTAACTGCCGCCTTGTGCAGGCTGGCCGAATCCGGTTCCTCCAGCGCCTCGCGATATTGCTCGGCGTCGATAAAACCGAGCACATACATGCGTCCGAGCACGTAATTGCGACGCTCCGTGGCACGTTCAGGGTTACTGACCGGATTATTGGTAGACGGCGCTTTCGGCAAGCCGGCAATCATGGCAATCTGCGGCACCGTCAGTTCGTCGATTTTGACACCGTAATAGACTTGGGCGGCGGCCGCGATTCCGTAGGCACGGTGTCCGAAATAGATCTTGTTCAGGTACAGCTCGAGAATCTCCTGCTTGCTGAGGTGGCGTTCGATCTTCAGCGCCAGGAATATTTCTGTGAGCTTCCTCAGATACGTCTTTTCGCTGCTGAGAAAGAAATTACGCGCCACCTGCATGGTGATAGTGCTGCCGCCCTGGCGCTTCTCGCCGGTGCGCACGAGTTCCATTCCAGCGCGCAGCAACCCCTGATAGTCCACGCCCGGATGTTCGAAAAACCGGTCATCTTCAGTCGCCAGAATGGCATTGACGACCAATGGCGGCAGATTTTCGTAACGAATCGGAGTCCTGTGCTGCTCACCAAACTCCGCAATCAGCTCTCCGTCACTGGAAAATACCCGAAGCGGAACCTGTAGCTGCACGTCCTTCAGCCGTTCGATGGGCGGCAACTGCGGTGCAATGTAAAAATACGCCGCGACAACCACGACCAAACCCGCCGTCACTACGGCGAAACCGGTCGCAAGAATGAATCTTAAGAACCTAACAAGAATTGTCATAAATTTGGCGGGGTGTGACCAGCTTCAAATTAAAAAACAAAAGGATTTCTAAACTTCAGTATAAAGCGTCCGATAATTGGAATCGAACCTTACAGGATAAAAGAGCCTTGCATTGACAACCTGTTGTTGTTGCTCTCTAATCCGTCACAGTATCAAGGCACTGCAATTGCAGTGAAATAAAGGGAAATTACGGTGCAAATCGCGCAACTGTTTACACGGAAAAAGCCGCCGGTCATCGGACTGGACATCAGCTCATCGGCGATCAAGCTACTCGAACTCAGTCGCCATGGAAACCGTTACCGCGTTGAAAGTTACGCTGTTGAGCCGCTGCCCCCCAACTCGGTAGTGGAGAAGAATATTACCGACGTCGAGGCCGTAGGTGAAGCGGTGCGGCGCGCGGTCAAGCGGGCCAGCGCACGCACCAGGAACGCCGCCGTGGCGGTGGCGGGCTCCTCGGTCATCACCAAGGTCGTTCCGATGCCGAATAACCTGTCGGAAGACGAGCTGCACAGCCAGATCGAGCTCGAAGCCGACCAGTACGTGCCCTATCCACTGGAAGAAGTCAGCCTGGACTTCGAAGTCCTGGGTCCCAGCGACAACAACCCTGATACCGTCGATGTGTTGCTGGCCGCCTGCCGTACGGAAACCGTAGATATGCGTACCGCGGCGGTCGAAAGCGGAGGTCTCGACACCAAGGTGGTTGACGTGGAAGCGTACGCCACCGAGAACGCCTTTCAGCTGTTGCTCGACCAGGTGCCTGACCAAGGCATGGAAAAGACCGTCGCCCTGGTCGACATAGGTTCGACCATGACCACATTGAACGTCTTGCACGACACCAAGCTGATATATACCCGCGACCAGGTCTTTGGCGGCAAGCAGCTGACCGAGGAAATCATGCGGCGCTACGGACTTTCCTACGAGGAAGCCGGCATGGCCAAGCGACAAGGTGGCCTGCCGGAGAATTATGAACCGGAAGTCCTGGAGCCATTCAAGGAAGCCATGTGCCAGCAGGTCAGCCGTTCCCTGCAGTTCTTCTTTGGTTCGAGCCAGTACAACAGCGTGGATCAGGTGATCCTTGCCGGCGGCAGCGCTTCGGTTCCCGGCATAACGGATTTGATCCAGGATCGCCTCGGCATCGAAACTCTGGTCGCGAATCCATTCGCCTCCATGTCTCTGTCGTCGCGGGTCAAACCACAGTCTCTCAGCAACGACGCGCCGGCACTGTTAATTGCCTGTGGCCTGGCTTTGAGGAGTTTCGACTAATGGCTCACATCAACCTCTTACCGTGGCGCGACGAGCTACGCAAGCAGAAACAGCAGCAGTTCGCCGTAGTTTCTGCCGGTACGGCGATTGTTGCTGCACTGCTGGTGCTTCTGGTGCATATGCAGATCGAAGGTCTGATTGAACAGCAGAATGCACGCAACAGCTTCCTCGACAGGGAAATTGCTGAACTGGACGAGAAGATTGCGAAGATCAAAGATCTTGAAAAGACGAAAACGGCGCTGCTGGCGCGTATGGACATTATTCAGCAGCTTCAGCACAGCCGCCCCCAGAGCGTCCACTTGATGGATGAGCTTGTTTATACGCTGCCCGATGGGGTCTATCTGGAAAAGATCATTCAGAAAGGTGGATTACTCACGGTTAGCGGCGTCGCGCAGTCAAATGCCCGCGTTTCGGCCTACATGCGTAACATCGATAGTTCAGAATGGCTGGGCAATCCGAAACTGGATGTGATCGAGACCAAGGACAAGGATCGGCGCCGCAACGCTGAGTTCGTGTTGCGGGCCGGTCAGGTGACGCCATCGGGGACATCCGCAGAGGAGCAAGGATAATGGACCTTTCTCAGCTCAACGAACTGGATATCCGCAATATTGCCAGCTGGCCGTTGCCGGCGCGAGTACTGGTTATAGTCATCATTTTTGCTGGCGTGCTCGGCCTGGGATACTGGCTGGACACCAAGGATCAGGGGATGCGGCTGGAAAAGGCCGAGCAGAAGGAACAGGAGCTGCGCCACGCTTTCGAGGTCAAGGCGAAGAAAGCCGCGAATTTGCAGGCCTACGAGCAGCAGCTGGAGGAAATGCGAGAGTCTTTTGGCGCCATGCTGCGCCAGCTTCCCAACAAGACCGAAGTTGCGGAATTGCTGGTAGACATTTCGCAGACTGGACTGGCCAGCGGCCTGGAATTCGAACTGTTTAAACCCCAAAGTGAAATTCCCAAGGAATTCTATGCCGAGCTGCCCATCAGCATCCGGGTGAAGGGCGACTATCACGAGTTCGGCAACTTCATCAGTGGCGTAGCGGCACTGCCGCGGATTGTAACTGTGCACGATGTGGCCATTGAGCAGAGCAAGGAGCAAGGTTTGACGATGAACATACTCGCCAAGACCTATAGGTACCTGGACGAGGAAGAAGGAGGTGCCCAATGATTCGCCTGCTTCAGATATCCCGGGCAGTAACAGCTTGCCTGCTGGCAACCGGATTGGCCGCATGCAGCAGCAGTAATACGGAAGATCTGCGCGCCTATGTAGAGGACGTGAAGTCGCAGCAACACCCGAGCGTGGAGCCGCTGCCGGAGTTTGCGCCCTATGAAACGCATCTATACCAGGCCTTCAGTGATCGCGACCCATTTACGCCGCCCGTTCTCGCGGCCCCGAAGTCAGAGGTGGCGCAGGCTTCCGGCAACGGTATCTCGCCGGACTTCAACCGCTCCCGTGAGCCCCTGGAGGCGGAGCCGCTGGACAGCCTGCGGATGGTTGGAACGCTGGAAAGGGCGGGAGATTCATGGGCGCTGGTACGCATGAGCGACAGCACGATTCATCGTGTGAAACCAGGTAACTACCTGGGCCAGAACCACGGAAAGATCGTCAGCATCACAGAGTCAGAGGTTGAGCTGACCGAGATCGTCCCGGATGGACTCGGCGGATGGATGGAACGCCAGGCTGCACTGGCACTCAGTGAGTAATTTGGAGAAAAAAACGATGAACGCGAATCTGATGACCTGCAACGCTAAGGCACAAGGTACACGGTTCTTGCAACGCCTGATTGGAAACGCAATGCTCGTACTTGTGGCGGTCGGCCTGCTCGGCGGCTGGCAATATGCACGCGCCGAGGCGGCCCCCCTCAACTCACTGCAGGAAATCAGTTATGCGGGACTTCCAGGCAACCAGGTTCAGATCGTTTTCAAATTGAGCCAACCGGTATCCAGCCCGGCAAGTTTCACTATCGACAACCCGGCGCGCATCGCCTTTGATCTGCCCGCGACAAAAAGCGAACTGGCGACGCGTTCCCAGTCTATCGGCATTGGGCCCGCCAAGAGCGTGACGGCGGTGGAAGTGAAAGGTCGTACTCGGGTAGTACTCAACCTGCTCGAAATGGTCCCCTATGAGACCCGCACCGAAGGAAACCAGATTGTCGTGGTACTTGGTGGCTCAGCCGCGACAGCGGTAGCCAAATCTCCGGCGCCCGTTGCTGGCGGCGCGGGTATGACAGGGCAAGCTGCAATCACGGATGTCGATTTCCGACGTGGTGATCAAGGCGAAGGGCGCGTCGTGATTACGCTGTCGGATCCCGCGATTCCGGTGGACATGCGCCAGGAGGCGGGAAAAGTGGTGCTGGACTTCAAAGGCGCCAGCTTGCCTGAAGAACTCGAGCGGCGTCTGGATGTAACCGACTTCGCCACCCCGGTAAAACTCGTTGATACGGAGTCCAGGCGCGACGGCGTGCGCATGGCGATCACGCCGATTGGTGAATACGAGCACCTGGCGTATCAGGCGGACAATCAGTTTACCGTTGAAATCCGGGAGACCACCAAGGAAGAGCAGGAACAACGCAGGAAACAGGAATTCGGTTATACCGGGGAACGCCTGTCGCTGAATTTCCAGGACATTGAGGTCCGCTCGGTTCTGCAGCTGCTGGCCGACTTTACCGGAACCAACATCGTGGTCAGTGACACCGTATCCGGCAGCCTGACCCTGCGCATGCAGAATGTGCCCTGGGATCAGGCGCTGGATATCGTTCTGAAGACCAAGGGTCTGGCCAAGCGCGAAAGCGGCAACGTCATGCTGATTGCACCCAGCGAAGAAATCGCTGCTCGCGAGAAGCTCGAACTCGAATCCCAGAAGCAGATCGAGGAGCTGTCGCCGCTGTACTCTGATTTCATCCAGGTGAACTACGCCAAGGCATCAGACCTCGCCACACTGCTGCAAAGCGGTGACAGCTCTCTGATGTCGGAGCGCGGCAAAGTTACCGTGGACGATCGCACCAACACCCTGCTGATACAGGACACGGCAGAGAAACTGGAACAGATCCGTCGCATGGTGGCGCGTCTGGACATCCCGGTGCGGCAGGTGCTGATCGAGTCCCGCATCGTGCTGGCAAACAACGACTTCGCCAAAGACCTTGGCGTAAGGTTCGGCTTCAGCCACAACAGCCAGAGCAATGCCGCAGACTTCGTGCTGGGCGGCAAGCGGCCGGGTGACGTCAACTACGCTGACACCATTACTGCATACGAAGCCCCGGCGGGCAGCGGCAACGAAGGTCTGCTGGTTGACCTTCCGGTTGCCAATCCTTCCGGAGCCCTGGGTATCGCACTGGGCAAGCTCGGCAGCAATCTGCTGGCTCTGGAGCTGAGCGCGATGCAGCTGGAAGATCGCGGCGAAGTCATATCCAGCCCGCGGGTCATCACCTCCAATCAGCAGGAGGCATCGATCCAGCAGGGTGTCGAGATCCCCTACCAGGAAGCCTCCTCGAGTGGCGCCACCTCGGTCAGCTTCAAGGAAGCAGTGCTGGAACTGAAAGTGACTCCGCAGATCACGCCCGATGACCGGATTATCATGGATCTCAATGTCAGCAAGGACAGTGTGGGTCAGGTCTTCGCGGGCGTCCCCAGTATCGATACCCGCAATGTGTCCACCCGGGTGCTGGTCGATAACGGCGAGACCCTGGTGCTCGGTGGCATCTATGAACAGGAACGGGGCAAGGAAGTCGAGCGCGTGCCGTTCTTCGGGGAGCTGCCCGGCGTCGGCTGGCTGTTCAAGACGGAGAGCAACACAAACAACAAAAGCGAAATGCTGATTTTCGTAACTCCGAAAATCATCAAACAGAGCCTCGCTTTGCAATAGGCTCGACTTGTAGATCCGATCGTTTTCTGGCATACCTGCCCGGCATGAAAAAGCCGGGCAGTTTTTTTTTGGTTGGCCCCATGGGGGCAGGAAAGTCCACAATCGGACGTCAGCTGGCCCGCGCGCTACGCCTTGAATTTGTTGACAGCGACCGGGAAATTGAGCAGAAGACAGGTGTCGATATACCCTTAATATTTGAATTAGAAGGTGAAACCGGATTCCGCAAACGGGAGAAAGATGTCATCGACGAGCTCTCCGACAGGACCGGGATTGTCCTCGCAACGGGCGGCGGAGCGGTGCTCGACGCGGATAATCGGCGCCATCTGTCTTCCCGGGGTTACGTTATTTACCTGCACACTTCGGTTGACCAGCAACTCAGGCGCATTGCCCACGACAGGAATCGACCCTTGCTGCAAACCAGCAATCCCAGGCAGAAGCTTGAAGAGCTGATGAGCTTTCGCGATCCTCTGTACCGCGAAGTGGCCGACTGGACCATCGAGACCGACGGTTGCAGGGTGCGCGACGTCGTGCAAAACATCCTCCGGCATATTGAGGAAACTCAATCGGCCTTTTATCCTGAGCGACATGACAAGAACGCTTCAAGTTGAGCTCGGTGAACGCAGCTACCCGATCCATATCGGGTCAGGTCTGCTGCTGAAATCAGAACTGTATGAACCGCATATTCGTGGTCGCCAGGTCATGATCGTCAGCAACGAGACAGTGGCGCCGCTGTACCTTGATAAGGTGCGGGATGCACTGGCCGGCTATCAAGTCGAACAGGTCATCCTGCCTGACGGCGAAGAATTCAAAAACCTGGAAATCCTCAACCGCATTTTCGACGCGCTTCTGACGAACCGCTTCAACCGGAATTGCTGCCTGGTTGCACTGGGCGGCGGCGTGGTTGGCGACATGGCTGGATTTGCCGCTGCCAGCTACCAGCGCGGCGTTGATTTTATCCAGCTGCCTACCACCCTCCTGGCGCAGGTGGACTCCTCGGTAGGCGGAAAGACGGGCGTCAATCACCCACTGGGCAAGAACATGATCGGCGCTTTCCACCAGCCGCGTTGCGTACTGGCCGACACCGCGACTCTGGATACGCTCGATGATCGCCAGCTTTCGGCCGGTATTGCTGAGATTATCAAGTATGGCTTGATTCAGGACTCGGCATTTTTCGGCTGGCTCGAGCAAAACATGGATCGCTTGCTGGCCCGCGACACGGAGGCGCTGATCCAAGCGATCGAGCGGTCATGCCGGTGCAAGGCAGAAATCGTAGCCGCAGATGAGCGGGAGAGCGGCAAACGAGCCTTGCTGAATCTGGGACACACCTTTGGACACGCTATCGAGACCGGAACCGGCTACGGCAGCTGGCTGCACGGCGAAGCGGTCGCGGCAGGCATGGCCATGGCAGCTGAGTTGTCGGCGCGCCATGGCTGGTTGAGCGAGGCCGATGTTGAGCGCATCCGCGCCCTGCTGATCGGCGCCCGACTGCCGGTTGCCCCGCCCGCGGAAATCGGCCGGAAGCGCTTTCTCGAGCTCATGTCGGTGGACAAGAAAGTTGATGACCACGGCTTGCGCCTGGTTCTGATGGATGCCATTGGCGCGGCAAAAGTGTGCGGCGACTTCGACCGCGACCTTCTCAAGCAGACTCTGGACCGCGATCTGGGACTGACAGGTTCATGAGCACGGAAGGCTCCGCGGCAATTGCCGGCAGCGGTCCTGTGCCATATGCAGTCACAGATTCGCTGTCCGGAGGTCGACGCTTCGCCGAACCGCCTCCGAAC
This sequence comes from uncultured Gammaproteobacteria bacterium, assembly GCA_965364565.1. Lineage (GTDB taxonomy): Bacteria > Pseudomonadota > Gammaproteobacteria > DSM-19610 > DSM-19610 > Thiogranum. The sequence goes on from CBDTYI010000010.1 coordinate 19,816, forward strand.
TACCGCAGCGAATTCCAGCGTGACCGGGACAGAATAATTCATGCCGCTGCATTTCGTCGCCTTGAATACAAGACCCAGGTATTCGTCAATCACGAGGGGGACCTGTTCCGAACTCGCTTGACCCATTCGATCGAGGTTGCACAGATCGCACGTTCGATTGCCCGCGCGTTGAATTTGAATGAGGATTTGACCGAAGCCATCGCACTGGCCCACGATCTCGGACACACGCCTTTCGGACATGCGGGACAGGACGCACTGAACGAATGTATGCGGGCGCATGGCGGATTCGAACACAACCTTCAGTCGTTACGGGTGGTTGATGAACTCGAAGAGAAATATGCCGATTTTCCCGGGCTTAACCTTACTTTCGAGACGCGGGAAGGCATACTCAAGCACTGCTCGCTGAAAAAGGCAGCCGATCTCGGTGATGTCGGCGAGCGCTTCCTGAAAAAGCATCAGCCGAGCCTGGAGGCGCAGCTCACCAACCTGGCAGACGAGATCGCCTATAACAGTCACGACGTCGACGACGGCCTGCGCGCCGGCCTGATAAGCGTCGAGCAGCTGAACGAAGTGCCGCTGTTCAACGCTCAGTTCGAGGAAGTGAGGCGCCACTACCCGAGACTCTCCCAGCGTCGCGTCATTCATGAAGTGGTACGCAGACTGATCAACTGCCAGGTAGTGAATCTGATCCAGACCAGCGAGAGCATGTTGCGGCAACACCACCCCGTATCGCTTGAGGAGGTACGCAGCCGAAGCGAGCCCCTTATCACTTTCAGCGAAGAGATGAAGCAACGCAATCTGCAACTCAAGCGCTTCCTGCGCAACCACCTTTATCGCCATTATCGAGTCCACCGCATGACGGCAAAGGCGACACGTGTAATCAAGGAGTTGTTTCAGGCGTTCAATGAGGACCCACGTCTGATGCCTGACGAGGCACAGGAGAAAGTGGTCAGCCTGAGGGACCGCGCGGGTCCGGCTGGTCAGGCGCGGGCGGTGGCCGACTACATCGCGGGGATGACCGACCGTTATGCGATCGCGGAGCATGAACGGGTCTACAACCCGCGGGAACTGACTTGACGCTGCTCGTGGCAGTCGGAGCACTGTTATGCGTATCTACATGCAGATTCCTCCCAGCGACGCTGGGCCGCCGAAGTTCTATCATCTGCACCTCCAGGAGGACCTGCTCGAGGGCTGGACTCTGATACGGGAATGGGGCTTTCAGGGAGCGGGTGGGCGCGTCGTCAAGGATCATTATCCTGACCGCGAAAGCGCTCAGAATGCTATGCTCTCGGTGCGCGACGCGCAGATCAAGAAGGGCTATCAGGTTGTATTCATGCAGGCGCAATAACCATGACCACCAGTGAAACAGGACAGTTCACGTCACCCGATTATCTGGAAGCACTCTCGCTGTATTGCGCTCCCTATGAGAATCGCCTCGACCCGAAGTTTTTCTATGCCAGCACGGCTCTGATGCAGCGCCTGGATCTGCTCACCCACCTGACGCAGTTCGGTGAATCGGTGGTCGTGGTAACTGGCCCGCCGGGCAGCGGCAAGAGCACGCTGATGAGCCGTTTTGTCGACCAGGCTAACACTCAGTGGCGTCTGTGCGTGCTTGATGGGAGGGAGATGGAGCAAATGACCGCGCGTCTGTCGCAGGCACTGCGCATTGACGCCGCGGAGAACGAAAACGACCTGGTATCCCGCTGGGCGGCCCAGACAGACGCCTCGCAGCTGCTGGTAGTTCTAATTGATAATGCCGAACAGCTTGATCAGCCCGCCTGCAACCGGCTGTGCGGATTGCTGGGCCAGCCGCAGGGCGAGCGCGTGAGAATCATTCTGTTCGGCAGCCAGGATATCCAGCAGCGGGTAAAACAGGCACTGGAGGAACGCGCCTGCTCGCGCACCACGCAGATGCTAGAAGTTCCGCGTCTGTCCGCCGAGGAAACTTCATCGTATCTCATGTACCGACTTGCGGTGGCTGGTTTCAGCGGCGAAAGTCCGTTCACGGCCACCGAGGTGCGCGCCATCTGCAAGGCAGCCGACGGTCGCCCGGCCGAGATCAACCGGCTCGCGCATGACGCGCTGGCCGACCATCAGGCCCGCGCCAGCAGCAGACCGCCGCTGGCGACGAAAACATCGGGCCGGCGACAGCGCCCCCTGTGGCTGAGCGCGTCGCTTGGCATCCTGGTGGTGGCCGCCTATGTCGGCTGGCAGCGCCTGTCGTTGTCGCTCGACAGCCAGCAACAGTTGCCGCAGCTGGCGAGCATCAGCCCGCAACAGGAAGTCCCCTTGCGTCTGCCCGAACCACCGCCCGCCAATGCTCTCGTGCGCACCGGGCAGGACGGTAGGGTACCTGCTTCAAATGGCCAGACCGGGCTCAATACGCAAACTCCCCCTGTCAGCGCGGCAGAGCCTGGCGATCCGCAACAATCCGCTGCCGCCCCATCCGCTGCCGCCGCGCAGGCGGCGGAAAACGCCGCGGATGAATCCGCTGCAACCACGGTCGTCGCGCTCCAGGAGTCTGGAGCCACCGAACCGCGGGCGACAACCCAACAGCGCGCTGAACAACCGCCACTGCAGCAGCCAGCGGCCGATCTGGCGACAGCGGAACCTGACCATTCGGCCGCACCAGGGCAGGTAACAGCAGTGCTCGCCAGCCAGACAGAATCCAGCCCCGGCGCTAATCGCAGCAGCACGGGTCCGCACCGCGAGGCCTGGCTACTGCGGCAGCCGCCGAAGTCGTACAGCCTGCAACTGCTCGGGTCACGCAGCGAGAAGTCGGTTACCCGCTTCATCGAAGACAACCTGCTCGACCTGCGTCAAACCGCTTACTACCGGGGCAATTTCAAGGACAGCGAATGGTTTGTCCTGTTGTACGGCATTTACCCCTCCCGCAATGCCGCGCTGGAGGCCAGAGAACGGCTGCCGGAAGCCCTACGCAAGGGCAAACCCTGGCCGCGCAGTCTGGAGTCGGTGCACAGCGCGATTCGTGAGATGAGCCCGCAATAAGGCGCTGCGACAAAACCTTAGCGGTGACCAGTATTTCCCGGAGAAAACGTGGTTTTAGCGCTAAAACACTGGCGCCAAACACGCTTCTCCTTTATTCTGACCGGCCCAAATTTTAGCTTACGGGTGCGCCTGCCTCCCCACGCGAGGCGGGTGGTTTCGTGCGCGCCCAGCGCACACACTCTATAGCTTACAAAGAGTTACAGAGGTCTGATATGAGTCACGGGGCTTTTCCGAAAAAGCAGGGCCTGTACGATCCCCACAACGAACACGACGCCTGTGGCGTCGGCTTCGTAGCGCATATCAAGGGCCGGCAGAGCCACGCCATTGTCCGTCAGGGCCTGCAGATCCTGGAAAACCTGACCCACCGCGGCGCGGTCGGTGCTGACCCGCTCGCCGGTGATGGCGCCGGCATCCTGATTCAGATACCTGACGGTTTTCTGCGCGAGGAATGCGCGACCCTTGGCATCGAGCTGCCGGCTCCGGGGCGCTATGCCGCGGGCATGATGTTTTTGCCCCGCCAGGCACGGGCGCGGGCCGAATGCGAAGCCCTGATCGAGCGCCTGGTTGCCGAAGAGGGGCAGACCCTGCTGGGTTGGCGCGACGTGCCCACGGACAGCAGCGGTCTGGGCGGAAGTGTCAAGGCTGTCGAACCGCTGGTCCGCCAACTGTTCATCGGCTGCGGCGAGACCTGCCCGACTCAGGACGACTTCGAACGCAAGCTGTTTGTGATCCGCAAAATGGTAGAAAACAGCGTGCACGAGTCGGGCTGGGAAGGCGCCGAGAATTTCTATATCCCCTCCCTGTCCAGCCGCACGCTGGTTTACAAAGGCATGTTGCTGGCCAATCAGGTCGACGCCTACTACCAGGACCTGAAGGATGAACGCATAGTGTCGGCGCTGGCGCTGGTGCACCAGCGCTTTTCGACCAACACATTCCCTTCCTGGGACCTGGCGCATCCGTTCCGGATGATCGCTCATAACGGCGAAATCAACACGGTGCGCGGAAATGTCAACTGGATGCGGGCGCGACGCCAGTCCATGGCGTCGGAGCTGTTCGGCGAAGATATGCAAAAGGTATGGCCCCTGATCGCCGAAGGCGAGTCGGATTCGGCCTGCTTCGACAACGCGCTGGAGTTGCTGGTCGCCGGCGGCTACTCCATGGCGCACGCCATGATGATGCTGATCCCGGAAGCCTGGGCCGGTAACCCGCTGATGGACGAGAGTCGCCGCGCCTTCTACGAATACCATGCCGCGCTCATGGAGCCCTGGGACGGGCCAGCTGCCGTTGCCTTTACCGACGGGCGTCAGATCGGCGCCACGCTCGACCGTAACGGGCTGCGTCCGGCGCGCTATCTGATCACCGACGATGATCTGGTGGTAATGGCCTCGGAGATGGGCGTACTCCGCATACCCAGCAACAAGATCGTCAAGAAGTGGCGCCTGCAGCCGGGCAAGATGTTTCTCATCGACATGGAACAGGGACGCATCATCGACGACGGCGAGTTGAAAGCCGACCTGGCCGACAGCCGCCCTTACCGGGAATGGCTGGACAAGACGCAGATCCACCTGAAGAACCTGCCCGCCAATGTAAACGGCAGCAACGGAGACGCCAGCACGCTGCTGGACCGCCAGCAGGCGTTTGGCTACACGCAGGAGGATATCAAGCTTCTGATGACGCCCATGGCGGTGGCCGGCCAGGAGGCGATCGGCTCCATGGGTGCGGACAGTCCAGTGGCGGTTCTGTCTGACAAACCCAAACCGCTGTTCAACTATTTCAAGCAGAATTTTGCCCAGGTCACCAACCCGCCGATCGACCCGATCCGCGAGGAACTGG
>CBDTYI010000011.1:0-23209 GCA_965364565.1 uncultured Gammaproteobacteria bacterium
CTCGGCCCACGACTTACCAGTCACCGACCTACCTGATCGATGGTGTGGTACATTTAGCGGTTACCAACATGCCCGGAGCGGTACCACGCACCGCCTCCCAGGCGCTTTCCGCCGCCCTGATCCCCTATGTGCTGGCGCTGGCGGACGGTGGCCTGGAAGCAAATACCCAGTTGCAGCGCGGGCTTAACGTGCGGGGCGGGGAGATTTGCCATCCGGCCTTGCTATCGAGCGAGAGCTCAACTTAAAATACTCCTACTATTAATTATTTAAGCAACATAGTTAGTTAAATTCCTCATCTTGGCTCAGGCACGTCGAAAAAAAGCGGATAATCAGACCATCCATCCGCACGTCACCAAGGGTCTGCGTGAAGGCACGTTGTTCGTGTTGTCTGCGCTGGCCGCCTACCTGTTGCTGTCGTTGTCCAGTTATCACGCCCAGGATCCGGGCTGGTCACACCGCGGGCCGGCCCAGGCCATCCAGAACTACGGCGGCGTGGTGGGCGCCTGGTTCGCGGATGTATTCCTGTATCTGTTCGGCTATCTGGCCTACCTGTTTCCGCTGATGGTCGGTTTCAGCGGCTGGCTGGTGTTCCGCGGACGCACCACCGCCAGCGGCAAGATCGACCTGCACGTGTTAGCGGTACGCTGGGCCGGCTTCCTGCTGACGGTGGCCTCGGGTTGCGGGTTGGCGACCCTGCATTTCGGTGTAGCACCGGGCGATATGCCGCTGGATGCCGGCGGCGTGTTCGGCAACCTGGTCGGTGAACAGCTGGCCGCGCTGTTCAGTTTCATGGGGGCGACGTTGTTTCTGCTGGCGTTGTTTCTGACCGGCGTCACCCTGTTTACCGGGCTTTCCTGGCTCAGCGTCATGGACTGGACCGGCAGGATGACACTGCTGGCCATAGACTGGCTGACCGAGCGCAGCCTGGAGCTGAAAGCCAGTTTCGACGCCTACCGGGCACGACGCCAGCGCGTAGAGCAGGTGGCGGAGAAAAAGGAAAAACAGAAGGTCTTCAAACGCAAACCGGTGCGCATCGAGCCGGTGATCAAGAAGGTGGAAACCAGTGAGCGGGTTGAACGGGAACGTCAGGTAAAGCTGTTCGATGCGCCAGCCAACACCGAACTGCCGCCGCTGTCACTGCTGGACGAAGCGCGCGAGTACAGCGAGGGCTATTCGGAATCGGCGCTGGAAGCCATGTCGCGGCTGGTGGAAATGAAACTGCTGGACTTCGGTATCGAAGTCGAGGTGGTGGCGGTGCAACCGGGTCCGGTCATAACCCGTTTCGAACTGCAGCCCGGCGCCGGCGTCAAGGTCAGCCAGATCAGCAATCTGGCCAAAGACCTGGCGCGCGCTTTGTCGGCGATCAGCGTGCGGGTGGTGGAAGTCATCCCGGGCAAATCGGTGATCGGTCTGGAAATCCCCAACGAGAGCCGCGAAATCGTTTCGCTCAGTGAAATCCTCGAGTCGTCCGACTACGACGAGGCCGGCTCGCCGTTGACGCTGGCCCTGGGCAAAGACATCGGCGGCCAGCCGGTGGTGGTAGACCTGGCGCGTATGCCGCACCTGCTGGTTGCCGGCACCACCGGTTCGGGTAAGTCAGTTGCGGTCAATGCCATGGTGCTCAGCCTGCTGTACAAGTCGCTGGCCGACGAAGTACGCCTGATCATGATCGATCCGAAGATGCTGGAGCTCTCGGTGTACGAGGGCATACCGCACCTGCTCACGCCGGTGGTCACCGACATGAAAGAGGCTGCCAACGCGCTGCGCTGGTGCGTGGGCGAAATGGAACGCCGTTACCAGCTGATGGCAGCATTGGGCGTGCGCAACATCGGTGGCTACAACCGCAAGGTGCAGGAAGCCATCGATGCCGGTGAACCGATACCGGATCCGCTGTTCAAACCGGACGAGCTGCTGGAAGAGGACCCGGAGCCGCCCGATCTCGAGCCGCTGCCCTTTATTGTGGTCATTATCGACGAGCTCGCCGACCTGATGATGGTGGTCGGCAAGAAGGTCGAGGAACTGATTGCGCGCCTGGCACAGAAAGCGCGCGCTGCCGGTATCCACCTGATCCTGGCGACGCAGCGCCCGTCGGTCGATGTCATAACCGGCCTGATCAAGGCCAATATTCCGACCCGTATCGCGTTCCAGGTTTCGGCGAAAGTCGACTCGCGGACCATCCTGGACCAGGGCGGCGCCGACCAGCTGCTCGGTCACGGCGACATGCTGTACCTGGCGCCCGGCACCGGCGTACCGACCCGCGTGCATGGAGCCTATGTTGACGATGCCGAAGTTCACCGCGTGGTCGATCACCTCAAGGGGCGTGGCGAACCGGACTATGTCGAGGGTATTCTGCAGACCACCACCGATTTTCTGCCTGGCGGCAGCGGGCAGTCGGGTGCCGACGATCCGGAGGCCGATGCGCTGTACGACGATGCGGTGCGCATTGTCACCGAAACCCGGCGCGCGTCGATCTCGGGCGTACAGCGACGCCTGAAGATCGGCTACAATCGGGCGGCGCGCATGATCGAGCAGATGGAAACCGCCGGCATCGTCGGCCCGCAGCAGTCCAACGGCAATCGCGAGGTGCTGGCGCCGCCGCCACCCGAACTCTGATGGTGCTACAACAGCACAGGTCCCTGATGAAGAAACCCTGCCATGCGGGTATTGCCCTGCTGGTGCTCGCACTCTGCGCATCCCCCGGTTTTGCCGCCGACCTGATCGCTGACTACTTCTCCGGCCTGAATACCTTCCAGTCGAGCTTCACCCAGACGGTTACCGACAGTAACGGAGAGCGCGTGCAGGATGCGCAGGGCAGGGTATGGATGCAGCGCCCGGGGCGTTTCCGCTGGGATTACGAGACGCCATACCGGCAGCTCATTGTGGCCGACGGGGAGCGACTGTGGACCTACGATGAGGATCTGGAACAGGCCACGGTCGAGCCGGTCGATGAAGCGCTGAGCAGCACTCCGGCCATGCTGCTGAGCGGATTCAGACCGCTGGATGAAGTGATGCGCTGGCAGGAAACCGGCAACCGCGATGGCAAGACCTGGTACCGCCTGGATCCCAAGCAGCAGGATACCGCAGTCGAGGAGGTGCAGATCGCCTTCGACGGCGGACAGCTCGCCATCATCGAAGTCCGCGACGGTTTCGGCAACCATACCCGTATCGGTTTTTCCGACATCACGCGCAATCAATCCATCGATCCGGATCGGTTCCGGATTCAGCTGCCACCGGGCACGGATATCATCGGCGACACACCATGACAGCGGGGCCGCCGCCCCCCGAGTTCCGGCCGCTGGCAGACCGCATGCGACCGCGGAACCTGGACGAGTTCATCGGCCAGGCGCATCTGCTGGGCGCGGGGAAACCGCTGCGCCAGGCGGTCGCAAGAGGCCAGCTGCACTCGATGGTGTTCTGGGGGCCTCCCGGTACCGGCAAGACCACGCTGGCGCACCTGCTGGCGGACACCTCGGGCAGCGAATTCGTGCCATTATCGGCGGTGCTGGCCGGCGTGAAGGACGTGCGCCACGCTGTGGAGCTGGCGCAGCAGCGCCAGCAGGTCGAGGGGCGCGGAACTCTGCTGTTCGTGGATGAAGTGCATCGCTTCAACAAGGCACAGCAGGATGCGTTCCTGCCCTTTGTCGAGAACGGCACAGTGGTGTTTGTCGGCGCCACCACCGAGAATCCCTCCTTCGAGCTGAACAACGCGCTGCTGTCGCGGGCGCGCACTTACGTGCTCAAGCGGTTGAGCGAGGAAGATCTGATCGCAGTTCTGGAACAGGCGCTGCGCGACGCGGAACGCGGGCTGGCGGCACTGGACATCGGCATCGAACACGCCGAGCTCGAGGCCATCGCCAAGGCAGCCGACGGTGATGCGCGGCGCGCACTGAGCCTGCTGGAAATCGCCTTTGACCTGGCCGATGCCGGAGGCAACGTAAATGCCGATACCGTCGCCGAGGTCATCACCGGGGGCGTGCGGCGTTTCGACAAGGGCGGCGAGGCGTTCTACGACCAGATATCGGCGCTGCACAAGTCGGTGCGCGGTTCCTCCCCCGACGCCGCGCTGTACTGGCTGGCGCGTATGCTGGACGGGGGTTGCGATGCGCTGTATGTCGCCCGGCGGGTGGTACGCATGGCGTCGGAAGACATCGGCAATGCCGATCCGCGCGCATTGACGCTGGCGCTGAACGCCTGGGACGTGCAGGAGCGCCTGGGCAGCCCCGAGGGCGAGCTGGCCATTGCCCAGGCAGTCGTCTATCTGGCGTGCGCGCCCAAGAGCAACGCCGTCTACACAGCGTTCGGTGCCGCGCGTCAGGATGCCAGCCGGCGCGGCTCGCTGGAGGTGCCGGTGCACCTCAGGAATGCACCGACCCGCTTGATGAAGGAACTCGGCTACGGCAAGCGCTACCGTTACGCGCACGATGAACCGGAAGCCTATGCCGCCGGCGAGAACTACCTGCCCGACGAACTGCGGGGCGTACGCTACTATGAGCCGGTGGACCGCGGTCTGGAAATCCGCATCCGCGAAAAGCTGCAACATCTGCGCGAGCTCGACAAGCGCGGGCAGAGCTCCGACAAATAAATGCGTAGGCGCCGGGCTTTCGGTACCATTGGCCGCCATGAATCAGCTGCTCGCCATTGCCGGGGGCGGGGCGATAGGGGCCTTGCTGCGCTACTGGGTGTCGAATGCGACCTACACACTGACCGGGAGCGCGTTTCCCTACGGCACGCTGCTGGTGAATGTCACCGGCAGCCTGATCATGGGGTTTGCGTATATCTGGCTGCTGGAACGCATGCTCGGAGGCGGTGCCCTGCGCGCATTTCTGCTGATCGGCTTGCTGGGCGCGTTCACCACCTTTTCCACCTTTTCGGTGGAAACGCTGAACCTGATGGAAAGCGGTCATCTGATGCGAGCGGCCAGCAACGCGGTGCTGAGTGTGGTGCTGTGCATCGGCGCGGCGGCCCTCGGCGTTGCCATAGCGAGGCAATTATGAACTGGGAGAGCGTCACCTTTGTACGGATCTACCTCACCGAGGCAAACAGCACGCTGGAGCCGCTGCTGAAACGTCTGCACGATCAGGAGAAGGTCCGCGGTGTAAGCGTGTTTCGCGCCGTGTCCGGATTCGGCGGCAGCGGAGTGATGCATACCGGATCACTGCTGGACCTGTCTCTGGATCTGCCGGTGACCGTCGAATTCTTCGATCGCCCGGACAAGGTGGCGGGAATACTGGAACATGTGTCGGACCTGCTCGAGAACGGCCATATCGTGCGCTGGCAGGCTGAAATGAATAACGCATAGACCCCAGGGCAACACTCATGCTGGACCCGAAATTACTCAGAAACCAACTGGCGGATGTCGCCGCCCAGCTGCGCCGGCGCGGCGTTGAGCTGGATGCCGCATCCCTCGAACGGCTGGAAACCCGCCGCAAGGAGCTCCAGGTCCGCACCGAGGAGTTGCAGGCCGAGCGTAACCGCAGCTCCAAATCCATCGGCCAGGCCAAGGCGGCGGGGCAGGATATCAAGCCGCTGCTGGACCAGGTTGCGGGGCTGGGACAGCAACTCGATGACGCCAAGCAGGAACTGGATGCGGTGCAGCAACAGCTCGATGAAATACAGATGGGCATCCCGAACATTCCGCATACATCGGTGCCCGATGGACGGGACGAGACCGAGAACCGCGAAGAGCGGCGCTGGGGTGAGCCGACGCGCTTTGAGTTCGAACCACGCGATCACGTCGATCTCGGCGAGGCGCTCGGCGGCATGGAGTTCGGTTCGGCAGTGAAGATCTCCGGCACACGGTTTGCCGTGCTGCGCGGTCCACTGGCGCGGCTGCACCGGGCGCTGATCCAGTTCATGCTCGATACGCACACCCTGGAACACGGGTACCAGGAGTGTTACGTCCCGTATCTGGTGAACGCCGACAGTCTGCGCGGTACCGGTCAGTTGCCGAAGTTCGAAGCCGAGCTGTTCGCAACCCGGGGGGAGGACCGCTATTACCTGATTCCCACCGCCGAGGTTCCGGTGACCAACCTGGTACGCGGCGACATCATAGATGCCGAACGCCTGCCATTGCGCATGACCGCGCATACGCCGTGTTTCAGGTCCGAGGCCGGCTCATATGGCAAGGATACGCGCGGCCTGATCCGCCAACACCAGTTCGAGAAAGTCGAGCTGGTGCAAATCGTCAGGCCGGAGGACTCCTATCGGGCGCTCGAGGAACTGACCCGGCACGCAGAAACCATTCTGCAGCGCCTCGGCCTGCCGTATCGCGTGGTATCGCTGTGCAGCGGTGATCTCGGTTTCTCGGCCGCCAAAACCTATGATCTGGAGGTCTGGCTTCCTGCGCAGCAGACCTACCGGGAAATCTCGTCGTGCAGCAACTTTGAAGATTTCCAGGCACGGCGCCTGCAGGCACGCTGCCGCAGTGGCGCCGGCGGCAAGCCCGAGCTGGTGCATACCCTGAATGGCTCGGGCCTGGCGGTCGGCCGCACCCTGGTGGCGGTACTGGAAAACTACCAGCAGGCCGACGGCTCGATTCAGGTGCCGGGCGCGCTGCGACCTTACCTGGGCGGGTTGACGCTCATTAGCGCGGCGACCTGACGGCCGCCGCCGTACCAGGATCCTTACTGCCGCGCCTGCTGTTTGGCAACCGCCGAGGTCTCGTCGAAGATGGCGGCGTTGTGCTTCATTTCCTCAATGACCTCTTCCAGCCGGTTCGCGTAGCCGGCCACTTCCTCGAGAATCGCCGCCTCGATGGCGGACTCTACCATCAGCGCCAGTTCCTCGAAGTGTGTTTCAGTTACCGCCTTGCGGCCCGAGGAGCTCAGCACCTGCTTGAAATGATCTACGACTTTCTGCGCACGCCTGGTTTGCATCTTGGTCATGAGTTTTCCTTTCTCGCCTGAAGCGACTCGTCGCTGCCCGATGATACCTGCTCCTCGGAGGTCAGGACATGCTCACCTTCTTCATAAATCACCGCTGCCGATCCGACGATCAGGGGATCGGGAACCAGGTTGATGTCAGGATTCTTGTTGGGGTAGGGGACCTGACTCAGCACATAGCGCATGGCATTGATGCGAGCCCTTTTCTTATCGTCCGACTTGATCACCGTCCAGGGCGCATCCGCGGTGTCGGTATAGAAGAACATCGCCTCTTTCGCCTCGGTGTAGTCTTCCCATTTGTCCAGCGAGGCCATGTCGATGGGGCTCAGCTTCCACTGCTTGAGAGGATCCTTGCGGCGCTGCTGGAAGCGTCGGAACTGCTCCTGACGGCTCACCGAGAACCAGAATTTGAACATGCGTATGCCGCTGCGTACCAGCATGCGCTCGAGGTCCGGGGCCTGACGCATGAACTCGAGGTATTCAGCGGCAGAGCAGAATTTCATCACGCGCTCCACGCCGGCACGGTTGTACCAAGAGCGGTCAAACATGACGATTTCACCGGCGGTTGGCAAATGTTTGATATAGCGTTGGAAGTACCATTGTCCCCGTTCGGCATCCGAAGGTTTTTCCAGCGCCACCACACTGGCCCCACGGGGGTTCAGGTGTTCCATGAAACGTTTAATGGTACCGCCCTTGCCGGCGGCGTCGCGCCCCTCGAACAGGAACAACAGGCGTTGGCCGGTTTCCTTGACCCAGTTCTGCATCTTGAGGAGTTCGATCTGCAGCTGGGCTTTTTTCTGCTCGTATTCGGCGCGCGACATCCGCTCGCTGTAGGGGTAGGTACCCTTTTTGAAGATGTCGTGCTTACTCAGGTTCTTCGGATTCTTGCGAGCGGACTTGGCGGGTTTCGCCGCGCCTGGCTCTTCACTTATCTGTTTGGCGGGCTTTTCCAGCATTTTCAACCTCCCGAGGCATAATTTCCCAACATAGCCAATTTGTGTGGCTGAAGCGTTGATCCAGATCAACATCCGGCCGCGTGTCTGGCCCTGACAGGCGTGTCTGGTCGCCACTGCGGCACATGCAGCGTGGCGAACATCGGTTCGCGAGCGACCCCGCTCTTCAGCGCCGTGCTTCTGTGTCCGGATCCTGCTGTCGGACCGGTCGTTCGCTGAAATCTCTTATTGGCCGTGGAGCGTTGGCGGCGGCACAAGGGGAAGCCGGGCGGCGCTTGACTCCATGCCAGAGGAAGCGGCGTAGGAGGTTGAATCTTTAAACGGTGGAAATCGAGAATCGATTTTGGAATCAGGAGGTAATCTCTATCAGGGTCTCGTCCGGATTGACGCTGTCCCCCTTTGCCACGTGTATCGCCTGGACAGTCCCCGCGATGGGCGCCTGGATCTCGGTTTCCATCTTCATCGCCTCGGTGACCAGCACCGGGTCACCCGCCTGCACGGCTGCGCCGACCTCCACCAGCACATCGATGACGGTACCCGGCATCGAGGCCGTCACATCGCCCGGACCGGTCGCGCGCGGCCGTTTACTGCCTTTGACCGAACCTGCGGCAATACCTTCCACCGCTTCCAGCTCTGAGAGGGTCTCCACCAGGACCTCTTCGGGAACGCCGTCGACCGTCATGTAAAACGGCCGGTCCTGCTGGGTGTGATGACCGGTACCGGTGATCTGGATGTGGTACGTTTCGCCGTGCAGCGTCACATTGAATTCGGTGGGTTTTGCAGACCGCTCACCGGGGCTCGGGACCGGTTCCAGAGCCTCGGGTGTCAGCGTGCCGTTATTGCGGTCATCGAGAAAGGCGCGGCCCAGTTCCGGGAACATGGCATAGCTGAGCACATCCTCCTCGCTCTTTGCCAGCGCGCCGATTTCATCGCGCAGATTGTTCATCTCCGCCTTGAGCAGGTCGGCGGGTCGGATATCGATCACGTCTTCATTGCCGATCGCCTGCTGCCTGACTACGCTGTTGACCGGGCCCGGGGCCCGTCCGTAGCGCCCCTGCAGGTACAGTTTCACCTCGTTGCTGATGGTCTTGTAGCGCTCTCCGGTCAGCACATTCAGCACTGCCTGCGCGCCGACAATCTGTGAAGTCGGCGTAACCAGCGGCGGAAAACCGAGATCTTCCCGAACGCGCGGAATTTCAGCGAGTACTTCTTCGATACGGTTCAGCGCAGCCTGTTCGCGCAGTTGTGTATACAGGTTGGAGATCATGCCGCCGGGAACCTGGTAGACCTGCACCCGCGTATCCAGCCCGGTCATGTCACTTTCGAACTGGTGATACTTTTTGCGAATCTCGCGGAAATAGAAGCCGATCTCCTGCAGCGCTTTCAAGTCCAGGCCGGTGTCATAATCGGTGTTGCGCAACGCGGCGACCATGCTCTCTGTGGGAGGGTGTGATGCGCCACCGGAGAAGGAGGAAATCGCCGTATCGATATGGCAGCAGCCGTTTTCTATCGCTTTCAAATGGCACATTTCCGCCGTGCCGGCGGTCGCATGGGAATGCAGGTGGATCGGAATACTGACTGCCTTGACGAGCTCTGCTACCAGTTCCGCCGTCACCATGGGCGTAAGCAGCCCGGCCATGTCCTTGATGGCAACGCTGTCACAGCCCATGGATTCCAGCTGCTTTGCCATGGCGACAAACTGGGGAATACCGTGCACCGGACTGACGGTGTAGCAGATCGCCCCCTGCGCATGCTTGTCGGTCGCTTTGACCGCGGCCACCGCAGTTTCGAAGTTGCGAATGTCGTTCAGGGCATCGAAAATCCGGAACACATCGATGCCGGCTGCGGCAGACTTGGCGACAAACGCTTTCACTACGTCATCGGAGTAGTGGCGGTACCCCAGCAGGTTCTGCCCGCGCAACAGCATCTGCAAGCGGGTATTGGGCAGGGCCTCACGCAGCTTCCTGAGCCGTTCCCACGGATCCTCTTTCAGGTAACGCAGGCAGGCGTCGAAAGTCGCTCCGCCCCACACCTCCAGCGACCAGAAACCGATCTCGTCGAGCTTCGGACATATGGGCAACATATCCTCGGTGCGCATACGGGTCGCGATCAGCGACTGGTGGGCGTCGCGCAGGATAAGATCGGTGACGTAGACCTTGGGCATGGGTTTTCGCTTTCCCTCAGTGGATCATCGGGCGGCGGTCAGTAACCGGCGTGCGCGGCCAGTGAGGCTGCGATTACCGCCGCCAGTTCACGGGTCGGGCGGCTGGTCCTGTAGTTGACCAGCTCCGGGTGCTCTTCGACAAAGCCGGTATGAAAGCGGGCGGAACGAAATGTCGGCACTTTAAGGACCTCCAGATAATAGGGGATCGTGGTCTTTACGCCATACACGCCGGTGTCCAGCAGCGCCCGCCTGGCACGGTTGAGCAGTTCCTCCCACTCCAGCGCCCACACGGTTATTTTCGCACACATGGAATCGTAATAGGGAGGGATGGTGTAGCCGGTGTAGATCGCGGCATCGGTTCGCACTCCCGGTCCACCCGGCGCGAAATAGCGCGTAATCCTGCCAAAACTGGGCAGAAAATCGTTCTTGGGGTCTTCCGCGTTGATACGGAACTGCATGGCAAACCCGCGCCGCTGAATATCCTCCTGGCGGAACGACAAGGGCTGCCCATCGGCAATGCGGATCTGTTCGCGCACGATGTCAATGCCCGTTATGGATTCGGTGACGGTATGTTCGACCTGCAGGCGAGTGTTCATTTCCATGAAATAGAACTGCTCGTCCTGGTCCATCAGAAACTCCACCGTCCCGGCATTCCGGTATCCGACCGCCCGGGCCGCCTTGACCGCGTAATCGCCTATCGAGGCACGCTGGCTGTCGCTCAACTGCGGCGAGGGCGCAATCTCGATCAGCTTCTGGTGGCGGCGCTGGATGGAGCAATCGCGCTCGAACAGCTGCACAATGTTACCGTGTGCATCGGCCAGTACCTGTACCTCGATGTGGCGCGGATTAGGTACGCATTTCTCCAGGAAGATCTCGGCGCTTCCGAATGCCTTGCTGGCCTCGGAAAGAACGCGGTCGTAGTTGCGGCGCAACTCGATTTCGTTGTTACAGCGCCGGATGCCGCGTCCACCGCCTCCGGAGGTTGCCTTCAGCATCACCGGATATCCGACATTGGCCGCCAGAGCGACGGCCTCGGCGACGCTGGCAAGATTGGCGTCACTGCCGGGCACCACCGGGATGCCCGCCACCTGCATGCTGCGCCGCGCCTCGATCTTGTTGCCCATGCGGCGGATCACCTCCGCCCCGGGACCGATGAACTTGATGCCACGGCGCTCGCAGATGCTTGCCAACTCGGGGTTTTCGGACAGAAAACCGTAACCGGGATGCAGTGCATCACAGCCGGTCGCCGCAGCGAGATTCACAATACGGTGGGCATTCAGATAACCGGCCACCGGATCAGGCCCGATGTTGTACGCTTCCGTGGCTTTCTTGACGTGCAGGGCATGCCGGTCCGCGTCTGCATAAATCGCCACCGACTCGATGTCAGCCTCCTGGCAGGCGCGCACGATGCGTACCGCGATTTCCCCTCGGTTCGCAATGAGTATTTTTCTGATCAAGGGCCACCCGCTGTGACGTTGCTGCCGCGCTGGATCGCCGACCCGCGCAGGCAAGGACCTGAACACTCTTGGAACATACCGCCAAAGAGCTTGTTTTTCTACGCAAAACCTGCTCGCCTGTCAACTCCGGGCACGGCCGGGGACGGTTACTGAACATCCCCATTTTTCAGCGTGTTAGCTTTGACAGCCGGACTGGATAGCGGGTATTATGCGCCGCTTATGCTGGATTGTCTGCCGGAGCGTGTAGAGCCCCTGGGACTTGCCGATGTCGGTCGGTCGTTTCGCGGCAGATTGCCGGTGCAGGGCTTCGAGCGTCTGGCGCCGCTGTTGCAGTCTAACGAGGGCGAACTGGCGGTGACTCTTGAGTTTCGCCTCGATGAGAGGCGTATCCGGACCGTGAAAGGCACCATTCGGGGTGAGCTGAACCTGGTGTGCCAGCGTTGCCTGAAGCGGCTGCGGTTCCCGGTGGATTTGAAGTTCAGCCTCGGCGTAGTGTCGAGCGAAGCCGAAATGGACCGGCTCCCCGACGGCTATGAACCCTTGCTGATTTCGGGAGAACCGATACCGACACGCGTACTGATCGAGGACGAGGTGCTGCTGTCTATCCCCGCCATCCCGCTTCACGAAGACGGCATGGGCGATTGCGAGACCGGTTACCGGAATCCCTCGTTAACGGAAAAAGAAAATCCGTTTGCCGTATTGAAGAAATTGAAATCTTAGACGAGTACCGTTGCAGGAGATAGCGTCAATGGCTGTTCAGCAGAACCGTAAAACCCCCTCCAAGCGCGGCATGCGTCGTTCCCACGACAGCCTGAAAGGGCCGACCCTTTCGGTCGAGCAGACCACAGGAGAAACCCACCTTCGTCATCATGTCAGCCCCGATGGTTACTACCGCGGGCGCAAGGTCATCGACAAGGACCTTGACTGATCTGCGTCGCGGCTGTTCTGCCCCCCGTAAATCCTTTGGATCCACGCTGCTTCACCCGTACCGGGAAGCAGCGTGTGTTTTTATGGCATGACTGACCTTATCACCATTGCGCTGGACGTCATGGGCGGTGACCACGGCCCGGATGTGGTTCTGCCGGCGGCCCTGCGCGCGCTGTCCCGGCATGCCGGGCTGAACCTGTTGCTGGTCGGTGACCGGGAAACCATTCAAGCCGGCCTGCAGCGTCTTCATGCGATGGACAATCCACGCATCGCCATTCAGCATGCGTCGCAGCGGGTTGAAATGGACGAGGCAGCGGCGCATGCGCTGCGGTTCAAAAAGGACTCATCCATGCGCGTGGCGCTGAACATGGTCAAGGAGGGTCGCGCGCAGGCGTGCGTGAGCGCCGGCAACACCGGTGCTCTGATGGCCACCGCCCGCTATGTACTGAAAACGCTGTCCGGCATCGACCGGCCTGCAATCTGCACATCGTTACCCACCATGTCCGGACATACCTGGATGCTCGACCTGGGCGCTAATGTGGACAGTTCAGCCGAGCACCTGTTTCAGTTTGGCCTGATGGGATCTGTGCTGGCCAAAGCGGTCGATAACAACGAAAATCCCAGGGTCGGGCTTCTCAACATCGGCGAAGAAGAGATCAAGGGCAACGAAACGGTCAAGGAGGCCGCCGCGCTGCTGGCATCGGGTTGTATGAATTACATCGGGTTCGTCGAAGGGAATGACGTTTACGGGGGCAATGTGGATGTTGTAGTGTGCGACGGGTTCGTTGGCAATATCGCACTGAAGACCAGCGAAGGTGTGGCCCGTATGATTTCGCATTTCATCAAGCAGAGCTTCAACAGGAACCTGCTCACGCGTATCGCGGGGCTGTTTGCGCTCCCGGTGCTGAAAGCGTTTCGCAGGCAGATCGATCCGCGACGCTATAACGGTGCCAGCCTGCTGGGTCTGCGCGGCACGGTAATCAAGAGTCACGGCAGCGCTGACGCGCTGGCATTTGCCAACGCCATCGCGGTGGCCGCCGTAGTCGTCAGGCAACAGGTACCGGAACGCATCAGCTCCCAGCTGCAGGCGATTCTCGCCGAGAGGCAAGCGGTTTGACCTACGCACGCATAACTGGGACGGGTGGTTATCTTCCTGACAAGGTATTGACCAACCACGACCTGGAAAAAATCGTCGATACCACCGATCAGTGGATTCGCGAACGCACCGGTATCAGCAAACGCCATGTCGCGCGCGACGGACAAAACACAGTGGATCTCGCCGAGCACGCGGCGCGTCGCGCCCTGGAAGCCGCCGGACGGGATGCGCAGGATGTCGACCTGATCATCGTCGCCACGACCACTCCCGACCGCGTGTTTCCGAGCACTGCCTGCCTGTTGCAGAAACGGCTCGATCGCCACGGTTGCGCCGCATTTGATATCCAGGCCGTTTGTACCGGTTTCGTTTATGCCCTCAGCGTGGCAGACAAGTTCGTGCGTACCGGGAGCGCCAGGTGTGCCCTGGTGGTCGGCGCCGAAACCCTGTCGCGCGTACTTGACTGGAACGATCGCAGCACCTGTGTGTTGTTCGGCGACGGCGCGGGGGCAGTAGTGCTGGAGGCCAGCGAAGAGCCCGGCATTCTGTCAACACACCTGCATGCCGATGGCGCCTACGAACACCTGTTGAGCGTGCCCGGCGGGGTGAGTCAGGGATACGACAGCCTGACCGATGGCAACGGCTTCGTCACCATGAAGGGCAATGAAGTATTCAAGGTTGCGGTCAACACGCTGGGCCGTATCGTCGACGAAACTCTCGAGGCGAATAATCTCGACAAGTCCGACATCGACTGGCTGATCCCCCACCAGGCAAACATCCGCATTATTCAGGCGACCGCCAAGAAACTGAAAATGTCCATGGACCACGTGGTGGTTACGGTGGACGAACACGGTAACACCTCCGGGGCCTCAGTCCCTCTGGCACTCGATGTGGCGATACGTGACGGGCGCATTAAACGCGGCGAAACCCTGTTGATGGAAGCGTTCGGAGGCGGCTTTACCTGGGGCTCCATACTGCTCAAGTACTGAACCGGATTTCAGCAATGACCCGTTCTACGCAATCAGCGCAGCTCGCCATGGTCTTTCCCGGCCAGGGCTCACAATCCGTCGGCATGCTGGCAGAAATGGCGGCAGCATTTCCAGCGGTCGAGAAAACCTTTGCCGAAGCATCGGCCGTGCTCGGCTACGATCTCTGGGAGCGGGTCCAGCAGGGTCCCGCAGAGCTGCTCAACCAGACCGCATGCACTCAGCCTGCCATGCTGACGGCCGGTGTCGCCACCTGGCGTTGCTGGCAAAACCGCAGCCAGCTCGCGCCCGCGTTTATGGCCGGACACAGTCTGGGAGAATATACGGCACTGGTGTGCGCCGGCGCACTCGATTTTGGTGCGGCGGTAGGCCTGGTTGCAAAGCGCGGCGCATACATGCAGGATGCGGTGCCGGAAGGTAGCGGGGCGATGGCCGCAATCCTCGGTCTTGACGACGATCAGATCATCGCCATTTGCGAACGCGCCGCCGCTGGCGATGTTGTCAGTGCGGTCAATTTCAATTCTCCCGGTCAGGTGGTAATCGCGGGCGACGCCGGTGCCGTACAGCGGGCCGTGGAACTCGCCAAGCAGGCCGGCGCCAAGCGCGCACTGCCGTTGCCGGTCTCGGTACCGTCGCACTGCGCTTTGATGCGCCCGGCCGCGGATCGCTTTGCGGAGGATATCGCCTCGGTCGCCATCGAGGCACCGCGCATCCCGATACTGCACAACGTCGACGTCGCTCCACATCAAAGCCCGGAGGCGATACGCGACACCCTGGTACGTCAGCTCTACAACCCGGTGCGTTGGGTGGAAACGGTCCGTGCCATGCGCGCGAGCGGCGTTACCGCCGTGTTGGAGATGGGTCCGGGCAAAGTGCTGGCTGGTCTCAATAAACGCATCGAAAAGTCCATGACCGCAATCCCGGTGCAGAATCCGGGTGACCTGGAGCAGGCCCTGGAGGCCTGCCAGGGCACAGGCAACAGTCGGCCCGAAGGAGAGTAGGCAAATGTCATTGTCGCAGGAAATCGCCCTGGTGACCGGCGCCAGCAGAGGAATCGGTCAAGCTATAGCACTGGCTCTGGGCGCCGAGGGCGCCACCGTCATCGGGACCGCCACCACCGACCAGGGTGCCGCTGCTATTCAGACGAGCTTCGCCGAGAAGGGTGTGAAAGGAATGGGACTGGCGCTCGATGTCACTGAAGCCGGTTCCATTGAAGCTGGGCTGAAAGCCATCCAGGATGCTTTCGGCGCACCCACAATTCTGGTCAACAACGCCGGTATCACGCGCGATAATCTGCTGATGCGCATGAAGGACGACGAATGGGATGCCGTAATTGATACCAACCTCGGTTCTGTGTACCGGCTCAGCAAAGCCTGTATACGCGGCATGATGAAGGCCAGGCGTGGCCGTATCATCAACATCGGTTCGGTTGTCGGTGCCACGGGTAATCCGGGTCAGGCCAATTACTGCGCCGCCAAGGCGGGGATGATCGGCTTCACCAAATCGCTGGCACGTGAACTCGGTTCGCGCGGCATCACCGTCAATGCAGTGGCGCCGGGATTCATTGACACCGATATGACGCGCGCATTGCCCGCGGAGCAGCGCGAGGCACTCATCAAACAGATCCCCGCCGGACGGCTGGGCACGCCCCAGGATATCGCCGCAGCGGTCGTATTCCTGGCTTCGTCGTCGGCCGCTTACATTACCGGCGACACGCTGCACGTCAACGGCGGCATGCACATGGCCTAGGCACTACAGGTAACAGCGCCTCTTTCTCTAATTGATTGTTTACATGCGATAAAAAAGTTGCGAACGTGTGCGCCATCCGTAGAGCTGGCGGAAAAGCAGTCACCATTGCAATCAAGTCCTTGATTACTGGATTGGTACTACGCTTTTCACTAAAATACGCGCGCAGCTCGGACTGTTCATATAAATCAGCGAGGACTTTTCAGCGATGAGTAATGTCGAAGAACGCGTCAAGAAGATTGTCGTGGAACAATTGGACGTCAGCGAAGATTCTGTCACCAACGAGGCTTCTTTTGTTGATGACCTGGGCGCGGATTCTCTGGATACGGTAGAACTGGTGATGGCGCTGGAAGAAGAATTCGAGTGCGAGATTCCGGACGAAGAGGCGGAGAAAATCACCACCGTCCAGCAAGCGATTGACTACGTCCAAGCACACCTCGGTTAACAATCGTCTCTTCGCAACCGGGACGCCAGGGCGGCGCGCTGACGGCGTCCCGGTTTTTCTCCATGTTCAGCCTATTTCTAGGGATCGGGGTACTCTCCTGTGTTGAACCGTCGAGTCGTGGTGACCGGCCTGGGAATCATCAGTCCGGTGGGCCTGTCCATAGCAGAAGCCTGGGGTAACATACTCGCGGGCAACAGTGGTGTTCGTCCCATAACGGCTTTCGATGTGTCGGAGTTCCCAGTGCGTTTTGGCGGAACCATCGAAGGGTTCGAGGTCACCGACTATATCTCCAAGAAAGACGCGCGC
Source organism: uncultured Gammaproteobacteria bacterium (assembly GCA_965364565.1). Taxonomy (GTDB): domain Bacteria; phylum Pseudomonadota; class Gammaproteobacteria; order DSM-19610; family DSM-19610; genus Thiogranum. The sequence continues at coordinate 16,959 of CBDTYI010000011.1, forward strand.
AAGATGGACACCTTTATCCACTACGGCGTGGCGGCGGGTATCCAGGCCATTCGCGATGCTGGCCTGGAAATCAGTGAACAGAACGCAGAGCGCATAGGAGTCTCGATTGGCTCCGGCATCGGCGGCCTGCCTGGGATAGAACGTAATTACCACGCTTACCTGCAGGGCGGTCCGCGCAAGATCTCGCCGTTTTTCGTCCCCGGCAACATCATCAACATGATCTCCGGCAACCTCTCCATCATGTACGGACTGAAGGGTCCGAACATCGCGATGGTCACGGCCTGCACCACCGGGACCCACAGCATCGGTGAGGCGGCGCGCATCATCACCTACGGCGACGCCGACGTAATGGTTGCCGGTGGCGCCGAAATGGCCACCACCCCCACCGGCCTGGGAGGCTTCGCGGCGGTCAAGGCCTTATCGACCCGCAACGACGATCCGGAAACCGCCAGCCGGCCCTGGGACAGGGACCGCGACGGCTTTGTGCTGGGCGACGGCGCGGGGGTTATGGTGCTGGAGGAATACGAGTACGCCAGAGCCCGCGGCGCTACCATTTATGCCGAGCTGGTCGGCTACGGTATGAGCGGTGACGCTCATCATATGACCCAGCCTGCGGAGAACGGGGAGGGCGCCGCCCGCTGCATGCACAATGCTCTGCGCGATGCCGGCCTGAATCCGGACCAGGTCGACTACGTGAACGCCCACGGGACCTCGACGCCGGCAGGCGATGTCGCCGAAGTCCGCGCCATCAAGACAGCCCTCGGCAAGCACGCCGGCAAGGTCGCAGTCAGCTCGACAAAGTCGATGACCGGTCATCTGCTGGGTGCCGCGGGTGGCGTAGAGGCGATCTTTTCGGTGCTTGCCATACGCGACCAGGTTGCGCCACCGACCATCAACCAGTTCACGGCCGACCCCGCCTGTGATCTGGATTTTGTGCCCAATCAGGCGCGTGATATGAAGATCGACGTAGCCATATCCAACTCATTTGGCTTCGGCGGAACCAACGGTACCGTAGTCTTCAAGAAACCCGATTAGTCCTGTCGCCGCACCGGTGGCCGAGGCGTCGGTGCGGCATCGGTTGATCGCTACCAAGACCTTTCGAGCCCTGCGCCGTTGATTCATCAGGCCACCATAGATACACCATGCGACCTGCTCGACCTGCATGCTCTCGAGCCGGGACGCTACCCGCACCTTCTGGAGAGCTGCGCATCCGGGCCCCAGGGGCGCTACGATATTCTGTTTGCCTGCCCCGGCGAATCGATCGTGCTGCGTAACATCGACAGCTTCGACTTCCTCGCCGCACTGGAGGATGCCTGGAAATCCGAGCGATGTTCGGATGTTCCGGCGACGGGGGTGCCTTTCTACGGTGGCTGGTTTCTGTACCTCGGCTATGAACTCGCCGGACAGATTGAACCTGTATTGAAGCTGCCCGCCGACAGCTCGGGGCTGCCGATCGCCTGCGCCACCCGTTTCCCGGCCGCAGTCATTGTCGATCGCCACCGCGAGCAGGGCTTCATCGTGGCGGAGCAGCCGCAACTGATCGACGCAATACGCGCCGACATTGCACGTCTGCCGGCGCACATACAGCAAGCCGGTTTCGCACCGGTGCGGGTCAACGAGGACGACCCGGGACAGTTTATTCGGGCTGCAGGGCGCGTACTCGACTATATCCGCGAGGGAGACGTTTTCCAGGTCAATCTTTCCCGTCAGTGGTGTGCCCGCTGGCGGGCAGCCGGCCGGCTCGTCGGGCTCTACCGTCGCTTGCGCGCCGCCAACCCCGGTCCGTTCAGCGGCCTGGCCACCTGGCACGACCATGCGCTGCTGTGTTCTTCTCCCGAGCGCCTGGTTGAAGTCCGCGGGCGCGAGGTGCAGACCCGGCCTATTGCCGGAACGCGCCCCCGGAGTGCGCGCGAGGAAAGCGACCGCGCCTTTTCGAGTGAGCTGCTCGCCCACCCCAAGGAACGCGCGGAGCACATTATGCTCATCGATCTGGAGCGCAACGACCTGGGGCGCATTGCGGCTCCCGGCAGTGTCGTGGTAAGCGAATTAATGGTGCTGGAATCCTACGCGACGGTGCACCACATCGTTTCCAATGTTCGCGCACTGAGACGTGCCGAAACCACACCCACCGATATTATCCGGGCCGTGTTCCCCGGTGGAACCATTACCGGTTGCCCCAAGGTCCGCTGCATGGAAATAATCGCCGAGCTCGAAACGACAGGTCGGGGCGCTTACACCGGATCGATGGGTTACCTGAACCGGGACGGGAACATGGATTTGAATATCCTTATCCGCACCATGGTACAAAGCGGCGAAACAATACGCTGGCGAGCCGGCGCCGGTATCGTGGCCGATTCGATCCCCGAGCGTGAGCTGCAGGAGACGCGCGCCAAGGCAAGCGGCCTGTTGGCCGCCGCGCATGGGCAACCGACGTGAATTTCAGGGTGAACGGACTGGCCCGGGATACCGTTCCAATCCTGGACAGGGCGGTACAGTATGGGGATGGATTGTTCGAGACCGTGCGGGTACGCGGCGCCCGACCGGAATTTCTGGGCCGCCATCTGAAACGGCTGGAGAGCGGCTGCCAGCGGCTGCGGTTTCCCGCCATTCCGTGGCCTCGTCTGGCACAGGAAGTTACCGAGCTTGCCAGCCACTTACCGGACGCCGCGCTGAAGATCATTTTGACCCGCGGGCAGAGCGAGCGCGGTTACCGCTTTGACCCCGATCAGGCCGCTACGCGGCTGCTGGCGCTTGCACCCTTGCCGCAGTGGCCTGTCGACATTCCGCGCGACGGTATTCGGGCCAGACTCTGCGCAACCCGCCTCTGCAGCCAGCCGCTGCTCGCGGGGATCAAACATCTGAACCGCCTGGAGCAGGTGCTGGCACGGTCAGAATGGGACGATCCAGGTATTCATGAAGGCTTGATGCTGGACCAAGGCGGTAACATGGTCGAGGGAACCATGAGCAATATCTTCCTGGTATGCGAGGGCACGCTTGTCACGCCGGCGCTGACAGCCTGTGGGGTAGCGGGCATAATGCGCTCTGTCATTCTGGACCTTGCCCGGCAGCGTGACCTGAATACCGAGATCCGGCCGGTTACTCTCCAGCAGGTACAGAACTCGAGCGAGGTATTTGTGTGTAACAGCCTGATCGGGGTCTGGCCGGTACACAAGATAGACCGACTGGCTGATTACCCGGTCGGCCGCCTGACCCGAACACTCGCTGATGCCTTGCTCGGCTACCGTGACTCCGACGAAGGCAACTGGTATTCGACGTGAACGAGCGAAAAAAACATCCGCTTAGCCCTGGCGACATCGGGTTCCGCGTGCTCGGTCTGGCAGTCGTGGCAGTGAGTTTCCTCGCTGCCTGGCTGTTGATGGAGTTTCAGTCCTTCCGGCAGCACCCCCTGGCGGTTCCCGAAACCGGTGTCGATCTGGTGGTGAAACCGGGAAGCTCGCTGCGAGCGGTGGCAAGACACCTGGCCGAGCAGCAGGTCCTGGAACACCCCTTGTATCTGGTGGTGCTGGGCCGGTATCTTGACCTGGATTCCCGTATCAAGGCGGGTGAGTATCAGCTCGCGGCGGGGCTGACGCCCGAGCAGCTCCTGCGCCAGCTGAGCGAGGGCAAAGTGGTGCAGCACGGTATCACTCTGATTGAGGGCGAAACCTTCAAACAGATGATGGCACGCCTGCGCCTGGATCCGGTGCTGGAACATACGCTGGTTTCGGACCAGCCGGAAGATGTGATGCGAGAGATCGGCTATCCGGGCCTGCATCCCGAAGGGCGCTTCCTGCCCGAAACATACTACTTCCCGCGCGGCACCACCGATGTCGATCTGTTGCGGCGCGCCTACCTCGATATGGAGAATTTCCTCCAGCAGGCCTGGCCAGAGCGTGACGAAGGTTTACCTTTCGAAACACCCTACGAAGCCCTGATCCTGGCATCGATTGTCGAGAAGGAAACCGCGGTTCCCGAGGAGCGTCCCCGTATCGCAGGCGTTTTCGTGCGACGTCTGAAGAAAGGCATGAAACTGCAGACCGATCCGACCGTGATTTACGGAATGGGTGACAGCTATGACGGCGATATCCGGTTTCGCGATTTGCGCCAGGACACACCTTACAATACTTATACCCGTTCCGGTTTGACGCCCACGCCCATAGCCATGCCGGGCAAGGAGGCGGTACTTGCCGTGTTGCATCCCGCCGACGGGAAAGAGTTGTATTTCGTCGCGCGTGGCGACGGTAGCCACCAGTTCTCCGCGACTCTGAAAGAACACAACCGGGCGGTTGACCGCTACCAGAGAAAACGCTGAGCATGGCACAGCGAAAAGAATCGAAAGGCCTTTTTGTGACCTTCGAGGGCGGAGAGGGTGCCGGCAAATCGACCAATCTCGAGTATGTACGTGAGCGCCTGGCAGCTGCCGGCATTCCCTTATTGCTGACCCGTGAACCGGGCGGCACGCCGCTGGGTGAGCAGATTCGCGCTTTATTGCTGACTCCGGATAACAAGGGGATGAGCTCCGATGCCGAACTGCTGTTGATGTTCGCGGCGCGGGCGGAGCACCTGCACCGGGTGATTGTTCCGGCTCTGCAACGAGGCACCTGGGTGCTGTGCGATCGCTTCACCGACGCGACCTATGCCTACCAGGGGGGCGGGCGCGGGATCCCGAGCGCGCGCATCGCAACTCTGGAAGACTGGGTACAGGGCGGATTCCAGCCGGATATGACGATTCTGTTCGATCTGCCGGTCGAGACAGGTATGCAGCGCGCCGGACAGCGCGGCAAGCTCGATCGCTTCGAACAGGAACAGATCTCGTTTTTCGAGGCCGTAAGAGCAAACTACCGCGATCGTGCGCGCCAGCATCCACGCCGCTTTCGCGTCGTCGACGCAGGTCTGGAGCTTGACGCGGTGCGCCAGCAGCTCGACGCAGTCCTCGATGAACTGCTGGCCGCGACCCGCGGTGCCTGATTGACGCCAACGAGTGAGGTAAGCGAAATGCTGGAGTGGTTGGACAGCGCGTGGCGACAGCTCAACGAGGTCCGCAACCAGGGGCGCCTGCCACACGCGCTGCTGGTCATCGGACCAGAGGGCATCGGCAAACAGGTATTCGCGTCCCAGCTGGCGAATTCCCTGCTGTGCGAGACACCGCTGGCCGGTGGACAAGCGTGCGGCGGCTGTGCCGCATGCGCCTGGCTCCGGGCGGGGACCCATCCCGACCTGCTGCAACTGACTCCCGGAGAAGCCGGTAAGGCGATCAAGGTGGACCAGGTCCGCTCACTGTGTACGGAGCTGGGCATGACCAGTCATGCCGGGGGTCACAAGGTGGCTGTCATCCAGCCTGCCGACGCCATGAACAGCAACGCCGCCAACAGTCCGCTGAAGACGCTGGAGGAACCGACCCGCAACACCGTGCTGATACTCTTAACGGCATTTCCGGGGAAGCTGCCGGCGACGATACGCAGCCGTTGCCAGCAGCTGCGGCTGATACTGCCGCAGCGGACGGTGGCACAGCGTTGGCTCGAGTCGAGCGGCGTGCCCGCGGACGTCGCTACCCGATGTTTACAGATGACGGGCGGGGCGCCGTTAAAGGCACTGGAGCTGGCCGGCTCAGACCTGCTCGAGCTGCGCGAACGGCGCCTCGAGGAGTTGTGGCGGGTATTCAGCGGACAACTTGATCCGGTGCCGCTGGCGGCCCAATGGATGGGCAAACAGGAATCCCAGACCCTGCACTGGTGGTTGCGCTGGCTGCGGGACCTGGTCAGCTGGCAGATAGGGGGGCGGCAGCCCGCTGAGGCGAGCGTGCGTCACAAATTGCAAAAAATCTCAGAATCGGTAGACTCGCGCCAGATATGCAGCCTTGCGGACGCCGTAACCAGGGCGTTGAACAGTATCGGATCGGGCCTTAACCGACAACTGATATTGGAAGACCTGCTGATCAGCTGGGGCGGCATGGGCAGAAACGGTAACCGGGCAGGCAACGGGTAACAGGTGTTATGTCGATGAAACCGGGTGGCGCAGCCCGACAGGGTATACTGTCACTGACCATTAAGGATAAGAGTGCGTTGTACGCCGCCTATATGCCGTACGTGAAAAACGGCGGTCTGTTTATCCCCACCAACAAGACCTATCAGCTGGGGGATGAAGTATTCATGCTGCTTACCCTCATGGATGAACCGGAGAAAATCCCGGTGGCGGGTAAGATCATCTGGATAACGCCCAAGGGCGCCCAGGGTTCGCGTGCGGCCGGTATC
>CBDTYI010000012.1:0-22868 GCA_965364565.1 uncultured Gammaproteobacteria bacterium
CCGGCTCGGTGAGGCCTACCGTAGCCACCGGTGGATGCGAGAACACCACGCTGGGAATGCTGCCATAATCGAGTTTGCTGTCCGGTCTGGCGTTGAACAGACGCTCTCCCAGTCTGCGCCCGGCGGCAATCGCCACGGGTGTCAACGGTGCTTTGCCGGTGACATCGCCGATCGCATAGATCCCGGCAACGCTGGTGTTCTGATAGTCATCCACCGGAACCGCGCCGTTGGGTGACGTATGTACCCCGGCCGCTTCCAGGTTAAGTTTCCGGGTATTCGCGGCGCGGCCGACGGCCCAGATAACGCAATCGAATCCACCCAGCGTTCGCGCATCGCCTGAAGTGATGGCAATGCCTGTGTCCCGCCTGGACAGCATGTGGACCGCGAAGCGGGTCACAATCTCAATACCTTGATGCCGCATTTCTCCGCCCAGTACGTCACCGATCATCGGGTCGAAGCGCTCCAGGACACGGTCTTCGAGGGTGATCAGGGTCACCTGGGATCCCAGCGCCTGTAATACGCCACTGAGTTCCACACCGATGTAACCGCCACCGATGATTGCCACCCGTTCGGGCTGTTCCGTTAGCGAAAAAAAACCATCCGAGCTGATGCCGAGCTGTGCACCCGCCACCTGCGGCACAATGGGCCTGCTGCCGGTCGCAATCACGATGTGTTCGGCGCGGTAGCGATGGCCGTCCACTTCGACGGTATTGGCATTCACGAATCTTGCATGTCCCTGTATGCGGTCAATGCCTCTATCGTCAACATAGCCGGTCCAATATCTGTTGATGTCGTGAATGTAGTGGTCGCGGGCCGCGACCAGCTTTTTCCAGTCGGTTTTGCCGCGCTGTGCGGCAACGCCGAAGCTGTTGGCGTCCGTGACTGCGTGCGCCAGACTGGCGGCGTACCACATCACCTTTTTGGGTACGCAACCGTCATTGACGCAGGTGCCACCGATACGATTTGATTCGATGATGGCGACTTTCCTGCCGAGCATGGCGGACTTCTCGGCGACGGCCAGGCCGCCACTGCCTGCTCCGATAGCGATCAGATCATACTGCTTTGGCTTCATCATGGTCATTTCCTTACTCATTGATTCCGGTGAGGCTGCTTACCCGTTTACGTCAGCCGTCAGATACCGGTCGTCGCCGCCAGTCGTGGCTTGAAACAGGTGGCTCATCGGCTGAGCCACCTGATGCGGTTGCGACGCGGGGCCGGTGACGCTTATGCCGCCCGCGACGTGTTCAGGTACCGCTCCAGTTCCTCTGAGCCACCGATGTGATCACCGTTGACGAACACCTGCGGTACGGTGGACAGGCCGGAGACTGCGCGGATAGTGGACTCGCTGAAGTCGCGATTCAGCACCAGCTCTTCGAACTGGACCCCGGCGTCGTGCAGCAGACCCTTGGCGCGAGCGCAGTAGGGGCAGCCTTCGCGGCTGAATACAACCACGTCCAGCGGCTTGTCGGCCTGCGGCGCAAGGTAAGCCAGCATGGTGTCCGCATCGGAGACCTCAAAAGGATCGCCCGGCTGGTCCGGCTCGATGAACATCTTCTCGATGACGCCGTCCTTCACCAGCATCGAGTAGCGCCAGGAACGATCACCGAAACCCAGGTCGTTTTTCGCGACCAGCATGCCCATACCACGGCTGAAGTCACCATTGCCGTCAGGCATGAAGGTTATGTTGGCTGCCCGCTGCTCATTACGCCATTCGTTCATGACGAATGCGTCGTTGACCGAAATACAGACCACCTCGTCGACACCGTGCTGCTTGAAAGCCGGCGCCAGCTGGTTGTAGCGCGGCACGTGGGTCGAAGAACAGGTGGGTGTAAAGGCACCGGGCAGAGCAAAGACGACAACGGTCCTGCCCTTGAAGAGGTCGTTACTGCTCACATCCACCCATTCGTGGTCGCGGCGGGTACGAAATGTCACCTGTGGCACCTTTTGACCTTCACGATTCTGAAACATGTCTTGGCTCCTTTCATTTGCTCTGGTTGAGTCAGATTTGCGCTGCGAAACGCCGCGCCGGACCGGCTTTGGCCGTCCCCAGTCGATTCCACAGCTTTTCGTGGAAATGGTAGGCGACGCTGTTGATGGTCGGCTCGACCAGGGCAATGGCGCCGCCGACGAGCACGCTCCCCGACAGCAGATATGCGACGCAAAATGCCACTGTGAAGTGCAGTGCCGCGAAACTCAGTGTCTTGCTCATTGCCCTGGCCTCCTTTCAGCCGTGCTCAGCGCCGGCTACGAAGCTAGTATCGGGGTTGACATACGATAGATAAAATAGTTTGTCTGTATCTGCGCAATCGTGAAAACCGATTAATCCAGCCGCCAACCATCGGCCCCGGGCGTGCGGGGCAGAGCGCAGCAAGGGACTATGGCTTTCTGGCGGCTTTCTTCTTCGCGCGTCTGCCCGGGTCAACGAGCTGCACGGTGTTGGGGAGACTGTCTAGCATGACCTCGGCAAATGCCTTCAGGGCCTGTTGTCGCGGATAGCTATGGCGAAATACCAGTGACACGCGGCGCGAGGCATCCGGCAGGGCCAGCGGCTGGGCCACCACGCCGCTGTCGGTGGTCCAGGAGCCACGCATGGCCAGCGCGGGGACCAGTGTACAGCCGAAGCCTGCGCCGACCAGCTGTAACAGAGTCTCCAGGCTGGAGGCGCGCAGATCCGCCATTTCGCCCTGGCGCTGGCGTTCGCTCAGGTGACAGACTTCCATGGCCTGCTGGGCCAGACAGTGGCCTTCGGCCAGCAGTAACAGGTTTTCCTTATCCAGGTCGCGGCGGGTGATCTTCTCTTTTTCGTAGAACGGGTGATCGCGTGGATAGGCGATCCAGAACGGCTCGTCAAACAGCGCCAGGCTATCCAGCTCCCCTTCCGGCACCGGCGTGGCGAGCAGGGCGGCATCGATTTCGTGGTTGCGCAGCCGTTCCAGCAGCGTGTCGGTCAGTTCTTCGGAAAGAACCAGTTTCATCTGCGGGTGCTGCCGCTTGAGCGGTAGCAGGATCAGCGGCATCAGGTAAGGACTCAGCGTGGGGATGGCGCCGATACGCAGCGCTCCCGCCAGCGGGTCCTGCTGCGCCTGCGCCAGCTGCCGGATGCTATCCGCTTGTTCCAGGATCTGCCGCGCATGCGCGAGGATCGCCTCACCGACCGGCGTGATTTCCACCGAGCGGTTGGTGCGTTCGAAAATCACAACGCCCAGTTCGTCTTCCAGCTTCTTGATCTGCCCGCTCAGAGTCGGCTGGCTGACAAAACAGCGTTCCGCCGCTTTGCCGAAGTGGCGGTTCTCCGCCACCGCGATGATGTATTTCAGCTCTTGAAGCGTCATGCGTACTTCGATAGTAAAAAACGATAAATGAAATATAAACGAAAGGTTGTAAAGATCATATAGTGGAGTGCCGTCTCGACTTGCATGACTTCACGGCTGAGCAGCCAGCGGCCGTCTGCCGACGGCGCAGCCGGTGCCGCGCGAACCGGCGTTCAACCGGAGGGTTTGCCGCCTGGCTGGCACAGTGCCTCGCGGCATGGCGTAGAATGACAGCGGTCGCGACTACTTGTAGGCTTGCGGAGTGCTTCCAGACCTCTTATCCGGACTGATGACGCGGGCGTGTCAGCCGTACGCGGTGATCTCTGCGCGCGCCGGCGCGCCGCGCCGTGGCCGGCCCGCGGTTGCCGACTCCAGCGGGCGGCGGCCGATTGCCATGCCGTGCACCGGCAGTGGGGGGTGTTAGGGCCGTGAGCTGGGAAGCCTGGTTTACCCTGGCAGTGGTCGCGCTGTGCTTCGGGTTGCTGGTGCGTAACAGGGCGCCGCCTGATATCGCCATGGCCGGAGGGCTGACCCTGCTGCTGGTGTCCGGCGTACTCACACCGGCGCAGGCGCTGGCCGGCTTCGCCAATGAAGGAATGATAACGGTCGGCGTACTGTACGTCGTGGTGACCGGGATTCGTGAAACCGGCGGCATCGGCTGGATTGTCCGGCAGGTGCTCGGACAACCCCGCTCGCTGCGACACGCGCAACTCAAGATGATGATGCCCACCGCGCTGATGAGCGCATTTCTGAACAACACCCCGGTCGTGGCAATGTTCATACCGGCGGTGAAAGACTGGGCCAAGTGTCACCGTCTGTCGGTATCGTCGCTCATGATGCCGCTCAGCTACGCGGCCATCATCGGTGGCACATGCACTCTCATCGGGACCAGCACCAACCTGGTCGTCAATGGTCTGTTGTTGTCCGAGACCCCGGGTGCTGGACTGGGCATGTTCGATATCGCCTGGGTCGGTGTGCCCGCGCTGCTGGTGGTGCTGCTGTACGTGGTGCTTGCGTCGAAGTGGCTATTGCCCGAACGCCAGCCGGTGATCAGCCAGTTCGATAATGCACGCGAATACACGGTGCAGATGTCGGTCGAAGTCAACAGCCCTCTGGTCGGTAAAACGATCACCGAAGCGGGCCTGCGCCAGCTGCCAGGACTGTACCTCATAGAGATCGAGCGTAGCGGGCGGGTGATTCCCGCAGTGCCGCCCGAGGAACGCCTCGAGGCTGATGACCGGCTGCTGTTTGCCGGCGTGGTCGAGTCGATCGTCGATCTGCACAAGATCCGCGGCCTGCGACCGGCCACCGACCAGGTCATGAAAATCGATACACCGCGCGATGAGCGGCGCCTGATCGAGGCGGTGGTGTCCAACACCTGCCCGGTGGTGGGCAAGAGCATCCGCCAGGGGCGGTTTCGCGATGTCTACAATGCGGCCATCGTCGGAGTCGCGCGCAACGGTCAGCGGATCAGGCAGAAAATCGGCGACATTGTGCTGCGCCCGGGCGATACCCTGCTGCTGGTTACGCGCCCGTCGTTTGCAGAACAGCAGCGCAACTCGCGGGATTTCTTCCTGGTCAGTCTGGTCGAGGATACCGAGCCCATGCGCCACGACAAGGCGCTGGCGGCTACGCTGATACTGCTGGGCATGGTGCTGCTGGCGGCCAGTGGTCTGCTGAGCATGCTGCAGGCGGCGATGCTGGCCGCCGGGCTGATGATTGTCACCCGTTGCACGCGCGGGCGCATCGCCAGACGGGCGGTGGACTGGCAGGTGCTGGTGGTCATCGGGGCGTCATTCGGCATCGGCACCGCATTGCAGACCACGGGGGCGGCGCAGACCATCGCAGCCGCGCTGATTGCGTTCACCGGCGCCACACCGGTCTATGCGCTGGCTTCGATTTACCTCGTCACTGCGGTGTTCAGTGCGGTAATTACCAATAATGTCGCCGCGGTGGTGATGTTTCCGATCGCCCTGGCGGCGGCGGACACTTTGCAGGTCAGCTTCATGCCGTTTGCGATCACCATCATGATGGCCGCCTCGGCGGCCTTCGCAACCCCGATCGGCTACCAGACCAACCTCATGGTCTACGGCGTCGGCGGATATCGTTTCACCGACTACCTGCGTATGGGCGTGCCGCTGACTGTTCTGGTGGGTCTGGTCACCGTGCTGCTGGCGCCGCTGTGGTGGCCGTTCTGATCGGGGTTGCGCACGCCGCGGCAGCGTTTCCGCGGCCCGCTGCAGTGTGTTGAGGCGCCGCGCCAGGTCGCGGCTGCTCAGCCTATGCAGGCCTCGTAGATCATGGCCGTGTAGAGGCGGGCGGCCTGCAGAGTCTGCTGCAGCGAGACGTGCTCGGCCCGCGTGTGAGCGACTTCCAGTCGTCCGGGGCCGCAGATCACCGGCACGGAACCTTTCTGATAGAACAGATTGCCGTCGGAATGGGACCGGAAGGCGACCGGATGCCATTGCAGTCCGGCGGCATCGAAGGCGCGATGCAATGGGCCGAGCAGGGGTTCTTCCGGCGCATTGTTGTAGCCTGGTGCCCAGTACAGGTTTTCGTATTCGAGTTCGCAGCCGGGATGGGTCGCGAGTGCCTTGGCGCGGGTCTCGTCCATGAACTGATTGATCATGTCGATGGGTACCGTGGGCGGTGCGTGAATGTCGATGACCGCTTCGCACTGCTCGGCCACCATGAACAGGCCGGCTCCGCCGCGGATTTCGCGCGTGTTGACCGACAGGCCCTGGGCGAAATAGGTCTCGCCGCCGGCTTCCAGAATATGTCGCATCCACTCCAGCATGGCGTGAATGGCGCTGGCGCCGATTTCCGGCAATGCCGCGTGCGCGCGCGTACCCCGCGCCATCAGGCGGCACTCGTAGTAGCCGTAGTGATCAACGCAGGCGAGCAGGTCGGTCGGTTCGCCGATCACGGTCAGCGGCGCACTGCGGGTTTCCAGGAGCGCCTCTGAGCCGTCGCCGTATTCTTCCTCACCGACCACCAGGGCCACGGTCAGGCCGCGCCGCAGCTCGATGCCCGACTGCACGATCGCCACTACCGCCTCCACTATGGCGGCGCAGCCCGATTTCATGTCGGCGGTACCCAGTCCGTGCAGGATGTCGCCTTCGCGGTGGGTACGCTGTTCCTCTTCGTCGATGATCGGCACGGTGTCGACGTGGCCCACCCACATCAGCGCCGACGGTTGCGGACCGAGCTCGATTATCAGGTTGGCGCGGTGGTCACCCACGGGAGCGCCCGCCTCGGCGACGGGCTGGCGCAGGTAGCTGATACCGCTTTCCCTGAGGCGTGCCGCGAACACCTCCATGGCCGGTTCCTCGGCGAAGGACGGGCTGTACTGCTCCACCGACTCGGTCAGCAGTTCGATCAGCCTCTGCTCATCCAGCCGATCGAGTATCGTCTTGAGGTTTTCAGTCATGGAACGGTTCCCTGTGTGGAGTCGGGCGCTCTGAAGAAGTGGATTGCAGGTAACCCGTACACTAGTCTTTGCGACGGCGCAGACGCCGGTAGCCGGGATGGTCGGTCAGGTTCTTGCTGAGATACACGTGGCGGTCCTCGTCGCGAAACCCGTGACGGCGGAAGAAGCTGATAGCGGTGGCGTTTTCGGCGTCGGTGTCCACGATCATCATGCGGGCGCCGGCACGGATATAGGCTTCGGTAATAGCGTCTATCAGTTGCGTGGCGATCCCCAGGCGCTTGAGCTCCGGATCGACCGCGAGCCAGGTGAGATAGCCGTAGCTCCAGGCGCTCTTGCGCTTGTCGATCAGGGAACCGAGCGCGAAACCTGCCACCCGGCCCTCGTACTCGGCCACGAAACAGAAGTCGCCGTCGGTGGAAAACAGGGTGATCGGTTCGTATTCGTCCCAGGTGCGGTACAGGCTGGGCCATTTGTCGGCGGTAAACACCGCCTCGCCCAGCGCATAGACGGCCGGGATGTCCTCCAGTTCCATCTCGCGAATGTGGAACGATCTGCTGTGCGGATTCTGCATGGCCTTTCAGTGCTGAACAAGGGAGGGCTGCCAAGCGGCAGCCTACCGAAAAGTGCGGTGACTGTCAGCACCCGCTGCAAAGCCGGCCGGCGGGCTGTCGGGTGCCGGGCGAACTGCGCCTGCGACCGTTGGATAGGGCCGCGGTGTGTAGCGTGCAGTGCCCGCTCGGCAGGAAATCCCGGCAAGTCTCAGCGCTTGGTCAGCTTATCGGTCGGCAGGATCATGTTGAAGCCGTGCATGTTGGCCGGTACCACGATGGTATTGGCGCCGGTCTCGGCAAACTTCTGCAGCGTAAGATTGAGTTCGTGCTGAAGGTACTCGGTGGTCAGCGTCTTGTTGATGATATCGTTGGCATTGGCGATACCCTGGGCACGGATAGCCTCGATTTCGGCGTTCTTGCGCTCGATTTCGACCATGACCTGCTTGGCCTCCAGCCGTTTCTGGTTGGCCACCGCCTCACGGATCGATTCTTCGATCGAGGGGTCGGTCAACACCGAACGAATGACCACGCGGGTCACTTCGAACACACCCGGGTCGTTGCTGTCCAGGGTTTCCTGCAGACGGGCCTCAATGGAATCAGCGATCTGTTCGCGTTTCTTGTGCATGGTGAGCGAGTCGATCTCGGCAACGGTTTCGTAGGCGGCGCGGCGTGCTTCGCGGTAAACCAGGCGGTAGGCCGGAAAATAGCTGTCCGATTCTTTGTCGTAATGATGGGCGTTGGCATATTTGACGTACAGATCGGCAATCTGCCCACTGGCAGCCTTGTAGAAGACCGTGACATCCATGTCGCGCAACGACAGGTTGTCCGCCGCCTTGGGTGTCAGGTCGGTGAGATCGATCGCGATTTCCTTGCCGACAAACTCGGTGATTCGGGTGACCGCAGGTACCCGGAAATTCAGACCCGGGGAGACTTCCTCCGGATTGACCTTGCCGAGCGTCTTTCTGACGCCTACGTTGCCTGACTCGATCAGAACCACGGTGAAGAAAAGAAAGGTAACGAGCAGAAGACTGAAAAACACTGCGGCAGCGGAACGCATGGCCGAATCCTCCCTGGCAATCCCAGACCGTTGATGAACAGTTCAGAAACACGGCTGCTGTCTTTCGGGGTGCTGAAACCAGCAGCGATCAGGACTAACTGAGCGGCCCGTTGCCGTGTTTCTGTAGATCTGGCCGACGGTTGCGACGCCAGCCCGCTCTCCATGGATAGCGACTAGTCACCACGAACGTCAGGTAAGAGCTGCGCCTAGCGCACTCGCATGCGGGTCTGTTTGCGCCCTGAAAATTTCCATGCGTGACAGCCGCTTCCCCGTTAGCTGTAGTGTAACGGCGACCCGGCAATTTACCGCCCGTCAATCAGTTATTGGCGCGTCGGTCCTCACACTGTCACAACGTGGCAACAGATTAAGACCGCAATGACAGCAACTTTTGCGTTTCGATCTCGAAAAAGCTTAAAAAGTTCAGTCAAAACATGCCCTCAGAGACTCTGGCACGGTTGTTGCCGCAACCCGGTTGGAAACGGGGCGGGCCTGACCAGTACCGGTAAGCGAACAACCCGGTGGTAACAACGAGACTGTGACCGACCCGTGAGAACGCTTTGATCGCAGCCTGCTATGCGATCACTAGCCGACGCTTCCTGACTCTCTCTTGAAGCTCTAGGGCTATCGTCTTGCATTGGGGAACTGCTTATGGGTGTATCTGTATCGCTGTCGCGATTGATTAAATTGACTTGTTTGGCGCTGTTTCTTGCCACATCGCTTGTCCCTCAAGCACAAGCGGGTGCAGGCAAGGGTAAAGCGTGGGGGAAAGGGGGTAAACAGCAGCAAAGCAA
Source organism: uncultured Gammaproteobacteria bacterium (assembly GCA_965364565.1). GTDB lineage: Bacteria > Pseudomonadota > Gammaproteobacteria > DSM-19610 > DSM-19610 > Thiogranum. The sequence goes on from CBDTYI010000012.1 coordinate 9,141, forward strand.
CAGCGTACCAAGCATCAGTGGGGTTCCCGCAGAGAGTATAGCCGAGGGCAGCGCCTATGTATTCCGGCCCGGCGCCAGCGATGCGGATGGCGACACCCTGACTTTCAGTATCCGGAACCGTCCGTCCTGGGCCAGTTTCAGCACCAGCAGCGGCCGTCTGTCCGGGACGCCAACCGCTAATGATATCGGAACGTACGGTAACATAACGATAACCGTCAGCGACGGTTTATCCAGTGCTTCTCTGAGCCCATTCGGCATCACAGTGCTGAACAATGGCAACGCGGCGCCGACGATTTCGGGGTCTCCGGCAACCAGTGTCGAGGAAGACACTTTCTACAGCTTCCAGCCGGTGGCAGGCGATGTGGACGGCGACAGCCTGACCTTCAGCATCGAGAACCGTCCCGCCTGGGCCGGTTTCAGCAGCAGCACCGGGCGGCTTGCGGGTACACCAAGCGCCGGTGATGCCGGCAGCTACAGCAACATCAGGATTTCGGTTTCGGACGGGACTGAGACCACATCACTGCCTGCGTTCAGCATCTCCGTCAACAGCCCCACAGCGCTCGGTGGTTCCGTCTCGCTGAGCTGGGTTGCGCCGACGTCGCGCAGTGACGGAACACCGATATCGGTTTCCGAGCTTTCCGGCTACACGGTCCACTATGGATCCGCGCCGGGAAGCTACACCAGTTCGATTGGCGTTGAAGATCCTTTTACGACGTCCCTCACCGTCACCGACCTGCCGGAGGGCACTTATTACTTCGTCCTCACGGCCGAGGATACCAATGGGCAGCAAAGCGACTATTCCGGCGTGGTGACTAAACAGGTTCAGTAGTTCGTCCGGAGGAGCCGCGTTGTACCGGTGTGCCTCCGAACCAATCGGCCCGCAAGGCGGACCGGAAAACGCGAAACCTGCGGCTGCACGGACCGGTGTCGCGCCGCGAGCAGACCCGCTGTATCAGGTCACGAGTCCGCGCCGGAGTTTTCTACCGTCCAGGGCGTAGGCGATAGCCAGGTAAGCCAGCAGCAGAGCCGTTCCGGATAGCAGCGCCGGCGCGCCTGTGGCTGCCAAGATCTCTCCGTTGGCCCAAAAGAGCACAATTCCAAGGCCGATATAGCCCACCACTCGTTTCACGTCATAGGGCACCGGGTAATACTTGCGGCCGAGCAGGTAGGACGCCAGCACCATGCTGGCGTAGCAGGCCAGTGTTGCCCAGGCGGCGCCGACATAGCCGAACAGCGGTACCCACCACAACAGGCACACCACCGTGACGAGCGCGCCACCGATAGAAACGCCGGCGCCCAACAGCGTGCGGTCGGTGAGTTTGTACCAGATCGACAGGTTGACATAGACGCCGAGCAGCAGGTTGGCGATCAAAAGGATGGGCACAATCCCGAGCCCGGCACGGAACGGTGCGCCGATAAAATACTGGAATACGTCGATGTACAGCGTCACCAGCAGAAAAATGAAGACACAGAATATGACGAAATAGTTGAGCACGGCAGCGTAGGTCTGTGGCGCATTGTGCTCTTTCGCATGGGCAAAAAAGAACGGTTCACCGGCGTAGCGGAACGCCTGGATGAACAAGGACATCAGGATCGAGAGCTTGTAGCAGGCGCTATAGATGCCGAGCTGCGCCAGGTTGGTCTCCATATCGTACGGCAGCAGGTATTTCATCAGCGCCCGGTCCAGCATTTCATTGGCCACACCGGCGAACCCGATGATCACCATAGGCAGCGAATAGCGCAGCATTCTGGCGAACAGCGCAGCATCGAAGCCGTTCACCACGCCGCGCAACTGGGGCGCCAGCAGCAGCAGCTTGGCGGCGCTGGCGAGCAGATTGGCGATGAAGATGTAACCGACGCCCACAGCTGGATCCCACAGTGCGCCGAACACGGAGTCCGGAGACTGTTCGTGCACGCCGCGGCAGTAGACTATAAGAAACAGGCACAGCGTCACGTTCACCAGGATCTCCACCACCTTGACGGCGGCGAAGCGCAATGCCCGCTCCTGGGCGCGCAGCCGCGCGAAGGCGATTGAGCCGACGGCGTCCATGGCCAGGATGGCGGCCATCCACCAGACGTACTCGGGGTGCTCGCCATGGCGCAGGGCGTGTGCCAGGCTGTCGCTGCCGGCCAGCAGCGCCAAAAAGAACACCAGATTAGCGGTAAGCAGGAAACGCAGCGCGGTGGCGTAGACCACATCCGGTTCGCCGGCCTCGCGGTCGCGAAAGCGGAAGTAGCCGGTCTCAAAACCGAACGCCAGCAGTACCGCAAAAAAACCCGCGTAAGCGTAGAATTCCGAGACCACGCCGTACTCGAGCGGCGTGAAGTAATAGGTGAACAGCGGGACCAGCAGGTAATTGATGAAGCGCCCGACGACGGAGCTGATGCCATAGACGGCGGTCTGCGCGGCGAGGCGTTTGAACGGGTTCACGGTGCGCTTCCCCTCAACCCGCATATACCGACTTGCGGTATTTCCAGCGTTTGTATACCCACACCCAGTCCTGGGGTGCCGCGCGTATCTGGTCTTCCAGCGCCCGGATGTAACGTTCCATCAGGTCGCCTTCGAGCTCCCGGTACGGCGGTTTTGCGAGCAATTCGAAACGCACCCGATAGTAGCCGCGTCGCACTCGCTGCATGTGTGCGAAGACCAGCGGGGCCTTGAGCAGGCGCGCCAGTTTTTCCGGTCCGGTGAAAAAGGCCGTTTCGCGGCCGAGCAGGACGCTCCAGTACTGCTCGTCATCGGGGCGCGGCCCCTGGTCGGCGACCAGAGCGATGATCCCGGGTTTGCGCGCGAACTCCAGCAGCTGCGGCAGCGCGGTGCGCGCCACCATCAAACGACTGCCGAAGCGCCCGCGCAGCTGCTGCACAAAGGCGTCGAGCCCGGCATGGCCAAGCGGTTTGTACAGGGCCGCCAGCGGCGCGTCCAGCTGCGCTGCGCAGGCCAGCTGCAACCATTCCCAGTTGGCGTGATGCGCGGCTACCGTGACCACGGTCCGGTGCTCCTGTACCAGCTGCTCGATGAGCTGCGGGTTTTCGATCACCACGCGGCGTGCCAGCTCCGCATCACTGAATGCGCCCGAGGCGATGGTTTCGAACACCACGTGTGCGGCGTTTTTCGCGCTCTGTGCCGCAAGCTGAGCGACCTGAGCCGGCGGCATGTGGGGAAACGCCCGCGCGATGTTGTCAGTGGCCAGCGCACGCTGGAAGCCAAACACACGAAACAGTGCGAAAAACAGCAAATCAGCGATGCCATACAGCAGCGGGAGCGGAACGCGCCCCAGCAGGCGCAGTAATGCCGACAGCCAGCGCTGGGACTGCGTGTCTGGTGGAGTATCTGACATGGGGTGCAAATTATCGCATGCTTCGTGGTGAATCCCCACGGCCGCCTGACGTTATACTGGACTGGACAGCAGCACAGGGCCGCTCACAGCATGGAACAGGATCACCCGGCGTTACAGCAAGCCGTCGAGGCAATCGGCCGCGGCGAGTTCGACCGTTCCTTCCGACTTGTTGCCGAGCTCGCGCGGCAGGGCACCGCCATCGCCCAGCACTTTCTCGGCTGGCACTATCACAAGGGCATAGGGACCGCTCAGGATGATCGACAGGCCTGCGTGTGGTGGTTGAAGGCGGCGCAACAGGGGCTGCCGGAAGCGCAGCAGGGCATCGGCTGGGCCTACGCCAACGGGCGCGGAGTCGAGCAGGACCTGGAGGAGGCCTATCGCTGGTACAACCGGGCCGTGGCGGGCGGTGATGAGGAAGCCAGAGAGGGCTTGTCTGAGGTGGCCGGACAGCTAAGCCCCGAACAGTTGCGCGGGCTGGAGCTGGAACAGCGGAAGCCTGATTAGAACCTGTCTCATGATCCCCCGCGGCCGCGGCCGCGACCGTGGCGATTTCGCCTCGCATCGGTGTCCGGCGCACACTAGGAACCGGCGGTCAGCCAGCGCCACACCGAGCCGCTGGGTCGGTCGATTCCGGTGCGGGTGTAGTCGATGGCCTGGTGATCGTGTACCACGTGGTCCATCTGTTCCTTGGCTTCCTTACGGCCGCAGAACAGCAGCTGGTCACCGCCGCGCAGCACCCGGTCCATGTCGGGTAGCAGAGTGGGGATGCCGTCGCGCTTCAGCAGCAGCGGAACGCACGGCAGCATCGCGTCGCGGTCCCGCGGGTCTGCGCACACATGCTGTAGACGGATTTCCTGTTCACGAATCAGGCAGTCGAACACTGCCGGTGTCTGCAGCGGCGATATTTCGATGTCCCAGGTCCGGGGGGCAACCTCCTCGACGACACCCGCCACCCGGCTCACCAGCAGGTTCGCCCACGCCTCGTCCTGCTCGTTCGCGATCCTGAGAAAATCGTCCAGCAGTGGGGCCAGCAGCAGGCTGAGAATGTGCTGTGCGGTGATGGTCGCGGGCTGCATGGTCAGGTCGATCCGGGCGGCGCGAAAGATGGCGTCGTTGCTGCGGAAATTCTGCCGCCCGACGGTGAACAGCTGCGGGTTGAGATCGCGTGCGGTGATCAGAATAGACAGGTTGTTGGAGTCGTTATCGGTGCCGGCAATGACGCCCGCGACTTCCTTGACATCTGCTTCCAGCAGGGTGTGTGCCTCGGTGCCGCGGCCCTCGATAGTGCCTTCCGGTGCCTGGGTCAGGTCGATGTCGGCTTCGATAAGACGGGTTTTGACGTGCTCGGTCGCCAGGTAGTCGCGCACCGCTTTGCCGAAGCGGCCGAAACCGCACAGGATCCAGGTCCCGTGCGGCGGTGTTTTCAGCTCGGTGAGCGGCGCGTTGTGAACCGCGGTCATCCATTCATAGACCAGATACATGCTCGGCGCATGGAACATCATGGCGAACCGCGACGCGAAAATCTCGAAGGGGTCGACGATCTGGTCGGTGCCGAAGGAAGCCATATTGTCCGCTGCGTCCTTGGAGTCGGACTGGCAGATCACGGGCATCTCGGGGGCCAGCAGTTTGCTGGTAATCGCGACGGTGAGGTTGTAGTGATCATCCCCGGTCAACCCGATCACGCCCCGGCATTTGGGGTGTTTGAGGCCGGCGGCGATCAGCGAATTCGCGTCGGTGGCATCGGCACACAGGCCGGGCACGTCATCGTGCAGGTCCTCAACCTGCAGACTGAGGATCTTTTGCTGGTCCTTTTCGATCACCACGCAATGGAAGCCGCGCTCCGTGAGCTCGCGTACCAGCCAGCTGCCGGCGTCGCCGTAGCCGCACACCAGGTAGAAGGGTTCCTGGCGGTTGCGCACCTTGCGGGCGAAATTGGAAAATGCCACCACGCGGCGAAAACCGGCGTCCTGTATCAGGGTGAGTATGGACCCGATGGCGTACAGCCATGACACCACTGCGGCGTAGATGATAAACAGGGTCCACATGCGTTGCGCGTCGGTGAAGGGGTAGGGTATTTCGCCGAAGCCGATGGTGGAGCCGAGAAAGCTCACAAAGTAGATGGCGTGGAAGAAGTCCATGCGCCAGGCGTTGCCCTGGTCGTCGACGCCCGGGATCAGCACCAGTCCGAGCACCGAAACCGAATAGGTGGCAATCACCACGATGAGCGGTAGGCGCATGCGCCGTAGCAGCAGGTAGATGACGTTCTGCATTTGAACCCTCCGGCTAACGGGCGTCCGTCTAGCGACGGAACGTCACTGTCTCGACCACCAGCAACAGCACCGATGTCAGGTTGGCCAGCAGGGCGCCGCCGGACAGGGAAACGATGGTCCCCATGATCGCGGGAGTCATTTCGATCTGCATCACGTACAACGTATAGCCCCACACCACGGCGGCGGTGATCAAGTGCAGGTCGGCCACCAGACTGGTGGCCAGCAACAGTGCGCCGATATGGGCGCGGTCACCGAATTTCATAATGGTGGCGATCAGGCTCACCACCAGTGCCGCGAACAGTTCGTAGGCATTGTGGTGGGCGGGGTCGTCGAGCTCGCCGATAAAGAAGCCGAAATTCAGCGTCAGGGCGAGAATCGAAAAAAAAGCAAACACGACTTTTTCCAGGTTCATGGGGCGGACTCCGCTGTTGTTCCTGTTGTGCTCCGAAAGTGTAGCCGAAAAACTCTCATGACTTTAATCGCTTAGAGGCTGTTGTGGCAAGAAACGGGGGGATTGACCGCGCCTCCGCGGGTGGCGCCCGGCAGGCTGGACAATGCCCGGTGTGAAACTGGTAAATTGTGAGCCATTGCGGCCGATTACCCCACCAGAAACCGGCGTCGGAAAAAGCCGGTCCTTCGAGCAGGTAACGCGACGGCATGCCCCAGTACGAAACGAAAGTCAGTGTAGAGGACCTCAAAGTCGGCATGTACGTGTGTCGCCTCGACCGTCCGTGGATCGAAACGCATTTCCTGTTCCAGGGCTTTCATATCAGCAATGACTCGGACATGCAGGAGCTGCAGCGCACCTGCGAGTATGTGTTTGTCGACCCGGAACGGGGTGTGGAACCGGACAGCCGGCCGTTGCAGCCGCGGGCGCGGCGCACCCAACCGATCAGCGAGGAAATCTTCCGCAGCGCGCCTGGGCCGGACGTCTATCCCGTGGTGACTTCCATGGACGAAGAGCTGCAGGCGGCGCGCGACAGCCGCGCCGGGACTCTGGCTGAAGTCAGCAGCATACTGGAGGAGCTGAAGGCCGGTCGCAAGATCCAGATCGAATCGGTGCGCCAGGCCGTCGCCGGCATGATCGCCAGCATCGTGCGCAACCCCGATGCCTTTCTGTGGCTGACGCGGCTGAAAGACAAGGACAGCTACGCCTTCGCTCACTGCGTGGACGCCAGCAGTCTGGCGGTGGCATTCGGACGTCACCTCGGCTTTGCCCAGCCGCAGCTGGAGGACCTGGCGATCGGCACGCTGCTGTTCGACATCGGCAAGCTGCAATTGCCCGACGACATTCTGAAGAAACCCGGCCGCCTCACGGAAAAGGAATTCGCGCTGATCCGCCGGCACGTCGACTTCGGCGTGCAGATCGTCCAGGAGATGAAGGGCAGCAGCAAGGATATCGTGGCCACGGTCAGATATCACCACGAACGGCACGATGGCAAGGGTTATCCGCGCGGCGTGGCAGGCAAGCAAATTCCGGTGTTCGGGCGTATCGCCGCGCTGGTGGATTGCTATGATGCCATCACCAGCGAACGTCCCTACAGCCACGCCATGTCGGCCTATGATGCTGTACAGCTGATCTATGAGTGGCGCGACAAGGATTTCCAGGCTGACATGGTGGAACAGTTCATCCAGTGCATCGGCGTTTTTCCGGCCGGTACTCTGGTGGAGCTCAGCACCGGCGAGGTGGGTATCGTGATCGCACAGAACCGCGTGCGCCGCCTCAAGCCGAGGATCATGCTGGTGCTCGACAGCAACAAGCTCGCCCTGGAGTTCAATCCCATCCTGGATTTGATCGATAACCCCGTGGACAGCGCGGGCCGGCCGGTCAACATACGCCAGCCACTGGTGCCGGGCTCCTATGGCATACACGCCAGTGATTTCTACCTGTAGCCCCGAATTCCCGCGCAACCGGCGTGACCAGCTGCTCGAGGAGCTGGACCGGCAGTTGCTGCGGTCGGGCGCCGATGGTGAACGGGTGGCACTGCTGGTGTTCAACCTGCACCGCTTCCGCGAGATCAACATGAGCTGCGGCCACGCAGCTGGTGACACCCTGCTGCGCCTGGTTGCCGAACGTATTCACGGCGCTTTGCGCTCCTGCGACGGCCTGTTTCATATCGGTAACGACGAATTTGCCGTGCTGCTCACGAGCTTGAAATCTTCGCAGGTGGTGGGCCTGGCCGCCCAAAAGATACTCGACTCAATCGACACGGATTATGAGCTGCCTGGCGGAGTGGTGTCGGTAACCGCGGTGGCGGGCGGGGCGGTGTTTCCAGACCACGCTGCTGACCGCGACGGGCTGTTGCGCGGCGCCGACACCGCCTTGCACCTGGCGCGTGAGCAGGAACAGGATTTTCTCATTTACAGCGCCTCGCTGGTGTCGAAGGAACAGCAGCTCGCCAACCTCAAACGCAACCTTTCCAGGGCTCTGGATAACAACGACCTGATGCTGCACTACCAGCCGCAGATCGACCTGCAACGCGGTCGGTTCAGTGGTTGTGAGGCTCTGGTGCGCTGGAATCATACCGAGCAGGGCTGGATCCGGCCCGATGTCTTCATTCCGGTGGCGGAGAAAAGTGAGCTGATCCACACGCTCACCTACTGGTCAATGAATGTTGCACTGCGCGAATGGCTGGACTTCTGCGTGCACTGCCGCGACGGCGCGATTGCAGTCAACCTGTCGGCGCGGCTTCTTCAGTCGGCCGAAATCGTGGACCTGGTCGGCCGCGCCCTGAACATCTGGGGTGCAGAGCCCGGTGCCCTGATTCTGGAGGTCACCGAAAGTGCCATGATGTCTGACCCCGAGACCGCCCTGCGCGTGCTCACCCGGCTGCATGAGATGGGCGTGACGCTGTCCATAGACGACTTCGGAACCGGCTATTCCTCGCTCGCCTACCTGCAGAAACTGCCGGTCAGTGAACTCAAGATCGACCGGAGTTTTGTGCAGCACATGGCCGACCGGCCACAGGATCGCAAGATCGTACGTTCCATTATCGACCTGGCCCACAATCTGGATATGCGCGTGGTCGCCGAGGGCATAGAGGATCAGCGTTCGCTGGATATGCTGGTGAGCATGGGCTGCGACTATGGTCAGGGTTTCTATATCGCTCGCCCGATGCCGGCCGCACAGCTGAGCGACTGGCTGGAACAAGCGCCCTGGCGCAAACCGGCAGCCTGATTCATCAAATCACCTCGGCCACGCCGCCGCGGCGTCGATCACCGCTGCAGTCGAAGCCGTCCTGTCCCAGTGCCACGGCGTGCACACCGCCGAAAAACAGGTTTGCCCCGGGCCAGCAGCTGGTCTGCGCGAATTGTTGCTGCAGTGGACCGGTGACGCTGTCCTCGAATCCACCCTCTATATTCAGCACCCCGTTTTCGTAGTGGATGCGCGGGCGAGTGATGGCGTCCTCCAGCGGCAGCGCTTCGTCGACCAGCCTCAACAACACCTGCAGCAGCGCCGAGCGGATGCGGTTGGAGCCCCCCGAGCCGAGCGCCACGCACCTGGTCGAGTCGAGCCGCAGGATACTCGGCGACATCATCGAGGTGAGGCGCCGGTTTTCCTGCCAGCGGTGGAAACCGTCGGGATTGAGGTCCTCCTCGCCCAGCATGTTGTTGAGCATGATACCGGTGTCGCCGAGCAGATGGCCGCAGCCCTCGCCGTTGCTGGTGGTCAGGGCGGCGATGTTGCCGGCCCGGTCGATGACACTGATGTGGGTGGTGCCGCGCAGTGCCGGGGTTCGATTCCGGACCTGTTCCAGGTACAGCTTGATCAACTCCGGGTCGAGCAGGCGTTCGTCCAGCAGGCCGCTGCCGGTTGCCTTCAAGCGCGCTTCATTGGTCAGACGCATGACCTCTGCCAGCCGTGAAAGCCCTGCCGGGCTATCGATCGCGGTCCCGTCGCCAGCAAGTCGTTCCAGTAGCTTCAGCGCGAAGGCGATCAGCAGTCCCCCCGAGGACGGCGGGGGATTGGTCAGCAGTCGTGCGCCGCGGTACGTCACTTGCAGTGGTTTGCGCAGCTTAACCTGGTACGTGGTTAGATCCTCGCTGCGCAGGTAGCCTCCCTGGGTGCGGCAGGCCCGCTCGATGGCCGCCGCGATGTCGCCTTCGTAGAACAGGCGGTCGCCTTCTTCCACCAGCCACTGTATGGTGTCGCCGAGTTCCGGCAGCCTGAGGAGTTCGTTCTCGCCTACCAGTCGCCCTGCGTCGCGGCGGCTGCCGAACCGTTGTGCTGCCGCGGCACTCGCCCGGTAGATGGGGCGCACCACGTCCAGGATGTACGCCTGCAGGGCATTTACGCGCACGCCTTCACGCGCCAGCTGTACCGCCGGTGCCGCCAGCACGGCCATCGGCAAGCGGGCCAGATCGCGGTGAACGCTGAACAGTCCACGCACCGTACCCGGGGTCGCGATCGATCCATAGCCGATGTGGAACTCCTGCAGCGTGGTGCCGAAATCGGCGTGAATGGGGTGAAAGTCGATGTCGCCGACCGGCCGCTTGCGACGCGGGGTGTGGGTGAAGAAATCGTATACGCGGGGCGCGCCGTCGTGCGGCTGGGCGATAAGGAAGCCGCCGCCGCCCAGCGAGGTCAGCACCGGTTCGGCGACGCAGGCGGTCCAGTGTGCCGCTATCGCGGCATCGAAGGCATTGCCCCCTTCGCGCAGCGCAAAAGCGGCTGCATCCGCGGTTGCCCCGTGACCGGCGGCTACTGCACCGAGTGTCCTGGCTGAGCTCATTGTTGCGCTCATTCTGCCCTTGACTAGATCAGCAAGTCCGTCCTGGGCTTGGCTTTTGCATCGTCGATTTCGAGCTGCGGCAGGCATCCGACCAGCCGACTGGCCGCCACCCGGTGCTTCTCGATCAGGAAATCCTTGACCGCGGCGGCACGCTGTTCCGCAATTTCCGACAACGTCGTTTCATCCACGACTGGTGCCTCCAGCGGCGAGGCACTCTGCACCTGGGTCGGTGTTTTCGCGGCCTGTTGCTGTTGTTGTTTCTGCTGTTGCTGCTGGAAAAACAACTGGTCCTGGGAAGCTGCCACGCCGCACAGCTTGATGGCGATCTTGGGACGATCTTTCAGGACCTTGGCCACCTTGCCCAGGTATTCGCGGTCGCTGTCGTCCAGCACGCTCTGGCCCGGTTCGAATTCCACCGGGTTGAGCTGCACCCGGGTGGCCGCCTCACCGGCATACTTGGCCGCCGTGATAAGGGTGCCATAGGGCTGCAGCGCAAGCGTCAGATAGCTCAGCGCGCCTTTCTGCACGCCCTTGGCCAGCGCCTGGCTGACGGCATCGTTGACGCTGAATTTCGGGTCGTTGACGTTGCCGGCGACCGGGATTTCCAGTTTGATGGTGTTGTTCTTGTCGCGCAGGGTGTCGAGCGCGGTGTCCAGCGGCACCGGTATCTTGCTCTGCAGGGTGTTTTCTCCCGGTACGCTCTTGAGCTGCAGCTGGTGGAGCTCGAGCTTCGCCTTGCCGTCCAGCTGTTCGGCCTTGGTCTGCATGTTGAGCTTTGCATCCAGCGTGCCGCTGTTCAGCAGCAGGCCGAGGCCGCCGCGTGTGTACGACGACAGCTGGGGCAGGTCCATGGCGTCGATGCTGCCTTTCAGGTTGAGGCCGGGCGGCTGTCGGAAAGGCCGCAGTTCGCCTTGCAGGTCGAGGCGGGTGTGTTTCCCGATCTTGCCGTTGAGCACCAGGCTGGTGGGCTGCTCCGGCTGCCTGGAATCAATGTGTTCCAGCTTCAGCTGCTCGAAATCCAGCGTGGTCTTGAACACCGGCTTGACGCTTTCATCGACAAACTTGAGCGTGCTGCCGCCGGCGACCTCGATGCGCTGTATCGCGAACTGCACCGGTTGCCCGGCGGTTGCGTCGTCCGCACCGTCCGGTTCTGCTTCGCCACCTGCTTGCGCTTCGTCCTCTGCGGCCGGTTCCGGTCCCTGAGCGATACGTTTGATGACGTCGATGAAACGGACGATGGCCCACTGTCCTTCCTTGTTCCGGTGCGCCTGGCCGTGCCAGCCGTCGTATTCGATACTGTCGATGGACAGCAGTCTGCCCGCATAGGCAGGCTTGTCGATCCGGGTGCGGGCGATGTGTAGGAACGCACCAGCTTCCTGACCGCCGTTCGCGTCAGGGTCGGTGCTCTGCGCCAGGTACAGCTCATCAGCCTCTATTGCATCGATAGCCAGCGCGTCCAGCGCCTCGACCTGCAGCCCGCTGACACGCAGGTCCTTTACATCGGCCAGCTTGAACTTGCGCTCCTCGGCTTCCATGCGCAGTCCCTGAAGACCGAGATTCGAACTGACTCTTACGCTCGGATCGGGGTCACCCTGCGCAAAGGAGAAACTGCCCTGGTGTGAGAACTGCTGTTGTTCAAAATAGATCGAGGGCTGCTGCAAATCGGCGCTGGTCTGTGCCACCACCAGCGCGCCCTCGGTCTCGAGCTTCAGCAGCGGGTCGGCTCCCGCCAGCTGTATGGCGGTGGTCCCGTCCCACCGTGTGGACTGGTTATCGATCACGCCGGCGTCGCTGACCAGTTTCAGTTGTGCAAGCGCCAGGCCGCCGCTGTGTGAAACGCGCAGGCCGTCCGATGACTGGCTCAGACTGAGTTCACCCTTGAAGTTTCCGGTCTGGCCGTCCAACTGTAACGCGTCGCTGACCAGCTTGATCTGCTCAAGTGCGAGGCCGCCACTGTGCGAGACGCTCAGAGCATCGGACGACTGGGTAAGGCTCAGCTCACCATTCCATTTGCCGGTCTGGCCGGCTAGCTGCAGCGCCTCTCTGATCAGCTTGATCTGTTCGAGGGCCAGGTCGCCGCTGTGGGAAATACGCAGAGCGTCGGGCGACTGGGTCAGGTCGAGATCACCCTTCCAGTCCAGGTTGCGGTTGTCGAGCTGCAGCGTGTCGCTGACCAGCTTGAGGTCAGTAATGCCGAGGCCGCCCTTGTGGGTCACAGTCAGCTCTCCCTGACTCTGCTGGACAGTGAATTCACTTTCCAGTGTCGTCCGTCCTGCGAGCGCCGTGAGCTGCGGTTGGGCGAGCCCGGCAAAACGGTCCAGGCCAAGGTCGCGGATCTTGACTGTGCCACGGTAGTCGGCTGTTTCGGCCAACGGTGCAAGCGCTGCGTTCAACTCGATGGGTGCGCCGTTGATCGACCCGGCCAGTTCCAGCTGGGCACTCTGATCGGGGCTCCACTGGGCGAGATCGCTGAGCAGCAAGCGGTCGAGCGCCAGTGTGGTCTCGATCTTCGGATCGCGGTAGACAATCTCGAAGTCGCGCAGCATCAGGCTCTCGATACCCGACAGCCAGCCGCTCGAGCCAGTCTCCTGAGTGTCGCTTTCCGTTTCCGGGCTCGCTTCCGGCAGGCGGATGCCGCCGATCCGCAGCATGTCACGGTTGTCGACCACCATGCGGAAGCCGGTCAGCTCCACCGACTGTACCTTGATCTGTTTCCGGAACAGAGGCAGCCAGGCCAGATCAAGGCCCGCGGATGCGAAGGACAGCGTGGTTTCCTGGTCCACCTTCACGTCCAGGTCTTCCAGCACCAGGGTGCCCGAAAACGGGTTGAAGTCGACGTCTCTGAACTGTACTTCGCTGCCGCCGTTTTCCAGCAGCCATTGACGCGCCAGGTGTTTGATCAGAAACGGAGTACCCACCAGGAGCGCTGCAAACAGCACCAGCGTCACGGTCAGGATGATGAACCAGCGTTTCGAAAACAGTGATGGGATCATGAGTGTAAGTATTTTTGCGGTGACTGGACCTCTTATTATACAGGCATCGCCGGACGACGTTCGCCGGTGAAACGGCGGGCCGGACGCTCTTGACCTAAATCAAGGACACAAAAAACAGCCGACTTCGATAATGGCGCCTCATCTTCGCCTGGCCGACAATGGAGGACGTCCAAATGCAAACCCCTAGAGCCAAGGTCCGCCCCGGACTATTGAGCGTGGCACTCGCCATAGCAATGACTGTTCCCGCGCTGGCGGTGGCAGAGAAGAAAGCTGAACACCCCACTGCCGGGGCCGAACTGAAATATGAAGGCGCCCCGTCCGGTATTTCGCCGGAACAGACCAAGGACATGATCACCTCCGAGGGCCCGGCCATGACGGTCGAGGAGTTCGA
>CBDTYI010000013.1:0-21989 GCA_965364565.1 uncultured Gammaproteobacteria bacterium
CGGCCTGGTCCAACTCACTGTTCGAGGACAACGCCGAGTTCGGCCTGGGCATGCGCATCGGCATCGACAAACAGTGCGAGTACGCACGCGAGCTGCTGCACAGGCTACGGGGCAAACTGGATGCCGGACTGGTCGCGGCGTTGCTGGACGCCGACCAGTCGCAGGAACAGGGTATTCAGGCCCAGCGCGAACGGGTCGGCGAGCTGCGCGGGCAACTTGCCGCCATCGACCAGCCGGAGGCGCGTGAACTCGAGCATGTCGCCGACACGCTGCTGCGCCGAAGTGTCTGGATCATCGGTGGCGACGGATGGGCCTATGACATCGGCTACGGCGGGCTGGACCATGTGCTGGCCTCCGGCCTCGATGTCAACCTGCTGGTGCTCGACACCGAGGTGTATTCCAACACCGGCGGACAGACGTCCAAGGCGACACCCCGTGGCGCGGTCGCCAAGTTCTCCGCCGCCGGCAAGCCAGTGATCAAGAAGGACCTCGCCAGGCTCGCCATGGACTACGAGCAGGTGTATGTCGCACAGGTGGCGTACGGCGCCAAGGACGTGCAGACGGTGCGCGCCTTCCTGGAAGCCGAGGCCCACCCGGGCCCGTCGCTGATCGTGGCGTACGCGCCCTGTATCGCGCACGGCGTGGATCTGGCCAATAACCATCGGCAGCAGCAGCTGGCAGTGCAGAGCGGCCACTGGCCGCTGTTCCGCTATGCACCGTCGCGCGCCGCGCAGGGGAAGAACCCCTTGCACCTCGATTGCGATGCGCCGTCGATTCCCTACCGCCGCTTCGCCGAGACCGAGACCCGCTTCAGCATGCTGTGGCAGTCGCGCCCGGAGGCAGCGGAAGCCTTGCTGGAACAATCGCAAAATGATGTCATGGCACGGTATCATCACTATCAACAACTGGCGGAGCTGCCCTGGAACGCGGGCTCCGGCGACACCACTACTACCCGAGAGGAGCGTTAGCCATGGTCGACCTTGCAACCGAATACCTCGGGCTCAAACTGAGCAACCCCCTGGTACCCTCCTCCTCGCCGCTGACGGGTGACGCCGCCGCAGCGCGGCGCCTCGAGGATGCCGGCGCCGCGGCAATCGTGATGCCTTCACTGTTCGAGGAAGAAGTGCATCAGTCGGAGGAAAGCGTTGCCCGATTCCTGCACGAGCAAGCTATCGGTTTCGGCGAGGCGGACAGTTTTCTGCCGGTACCGGAAGAGTGTTCCACGCCCCTGGATGAATACCTGGAACTGTTGGCGATGTTGAAAGCCTCGCTGGACATCCCGGTCATCGCCAGCCTCAATGGCGTATCCAACGATGGCTGGATACGCTACGGAAAACAGCTCGAAGAAGCCGGTGCCGACGCGCTGGAGCTCAACGTCTACTACGTTGCCGCCAACGTCGAGGAATCGGCCGCCGAGGTCGAAAGCCGCTACGTGCAGATGCTGTACGAACTGAGGCAGCACATCAGCCTGCCGGTGTGCATGAAACTGTCGTCGCAATTCAGCTCTCCGGGCCACTTCGTGCGCAGCCTGGAGGCGAGCGGCGCCAGCGGCGTATCTCTGTTCAACCGGTTTTACCAGCCGGATATCGACCTGGTCAGCCGTGAAGTGCTGCCGAAACTCGATCTGTCCTCGCCCTACGAGTCGTTGCTGCGCATTCACTGGCTGGCCATCCTGCACGGTCGCGTCAATCTTTCGCTGGCCGCTACCGGTGGCTTTCACGGCGCCGAGGAGGTTATCAAGGCGATCATGGCGGGCGCAGACGTGGTCCACCTGTGCGCCGTGCTGCTGAAACAGGGCCCCGAGCGACTCGCTGGGATCCTGGACGATATCAGGCGCTGGCTGGCGCAGCACGAGTACGACTCGCTGCAGCAGCTCAAGGGCAGTGTCAGCCAGCAGCACGCCATCGATCCGGCCGCCTACCAGCGCACCAACTACGTAAAACTGTTGGAAGGCTACCGCTCACCGGAAG
The DNA here is from genome assembly GCA_965364565.1 of uncultured Gammaproteobacteria bacterium. Classification (GTDB taxonomy): domain Bacteria; phylum Pseudomonadota; class Gammaproteobacteria; order DSM-19610; family DSM-19610; genus Thiogranum. The sequence continues at coordinate 1,971 of CBDTYI010000013.1, forward strand.
GAGTTATCCGGTAACATACTGTTGTTTCTCTTATTATATCGCTTGCGTGACAATCGCTGTGCGCCTCGAAAGGCGTTAAAGGAAGCCGGGTCTGCGCCGTCAAACAGTGCACTACTATGGTTTCGTTTTGAGGATACACCGTGACCCCTCAGGATCTGGTCAAACGCAATGTCCGCCTGGTGTCGCTGCCCGAGATCTGCATGCAGGTTCAGGCCCTGGCAGACTCGCCGCACACCACGGCGGACGACATTGCCGAGGTGGTCGGCAAGGATACTGCTCTGACCGCGCGGCTGCTGAAGCTGGTCAACAGCGCCTTTTTCAGCCTGCCACGCAAAATCGATACCGTGAGCCGTGCCGTCAACCTGATCGGCATGCGCGAACTGCGCAACCTCACCCTGGCGGCATCTGCCGCCGAGGTGTTTTCCAAAATCCCCAGCAGCCTGATCGACATGGCCGCGTTCTGGCAGCACAGTGTATTCACCGGCCTCATGGCGCGCAACCTGGCCCGCTGCTGCAATATACTGCACGGCGAGCGGCTGTTTACCGCCGGACTGTTGCACGACGTGGGGCGACTGTTGATGCTGATGAAGCTCCCCGAGGAAACCGCCGAGGCCGAGTCGATGCGGCTGCAGTCGCACCAAAACATCTGCGAAATCGAGCACAACGTGGTCGGTTTCGACCACGCCGAGGTCGGCCACGCTCTGCTGCTGCACTGGAACATGCCCGAGAATCTCTGCGCCTCCGTGCTCTATCACCACAATCCGAAGATCGCCTTGCAGGCGCACATCGAATCGGCGCTGATCCATGCCGCGGACCAGATCACCCATTGTGCGCAGGAGAGTAAGGATCCGCTCGGTTCACCTTTTTATGACCCCTACGGCGCACTGCTGGACGCCGATCTGAATGCGGAGAGCATCAGCGAGGATGCGCTGGGCAAGATCCAGAAAGAGGCGCTGGCGCTGACCCGGGTGACAAGCGAGGATATCATGGAAGCCATTTCCGCCAGCTCGGCAGGCTTCAACCAGGTCCTGGATCTGCTCTACCCCATGGCGTGGGAAACCCCGCGGTAGACTAGCTAATCCACCGCCGCCCAGTAATACCAGCTTGCCACGGTGCGGTAGGGGCGCCAGCTTTCCGCGACACCCAGGTACATTCCCTGGTCGGCATCCTCCGGCAGGCCGTAGTGCATGCGAATGGACTTGCGCAGTGCCAGGTCACCGAGCGGAAGCACATCCAGTCGTCCGAGGGAAAACATCAGCAGCATGTCGGCGGTCCACTGCCCTATTCCGGGCAGCTCTATCAGCAGTTGTGCCGCCTGCCGGTCATCCATGTGCTCCAGCTGCTGCAGGTCGAGCGCGCCGCAGCGTATGCGGCGACTGATCTCCCGAATACAACGCGCCTTGGCGCCACTCAGACCGCACCTGCGCAAGCTCGCTTCGCGCACCCGATGGAAATGCTGCGGCTCGAACTGCGCCGCACGGAGGCGCGCCAGCAGCCGCGCCTCGATGCTTTGCGCAGCCTTCACCGACAGTTGCTGATTGATGACGGCCCACACCAGCGTATGAAAGTGCGGTTTCGGATCGCGCATCAGGGTACAGGGACCGTGGTGCCGGATTAGCCGGCGCAGCACCGGGTCGACACGCGCCAAGTGGCGCTCGGCGGCGCGCACCCGACGCCTCATCGTGCGCCCAGCCCCACTGACAGTACCGCGTAGGTGACGATTGCCATGCCGGCCGCCGCCAGTGCCGCCTGCCGCTTCCACCCGAACAGTGTCAGGAGCAGTACAATGGTCCAGCCGATCGCCAGCGGCCAGTACTGCACTTCACCCGTCATGCTTCCCTCGACCACTCCAGCTGCGATCGCATTTCACGCGGCGCCCACTAGCCAGGCCTGCTCTCATCGACCTTGCGCCAGTTTTCGTCTTCACGATACACCTCGTAGCGTGCCCAGCGTGCAAACTCGGTGCGCGTCGATACACCGGTCGCATAGCGTCCGTCACCCGCAATGACCTTGAATATCACCCTGTCCCTGGCAGCGTCGCGGCCGGCAGAGGCGTCTATAACCTGCCTGACAGACCACTCGGTCCCGTATTTGCCGTTACTGTAGCAACGCCCCAGCTCGATTGCTTCGGGGGCAATATGCGCCTCCAGCGAGCGCTGCGTGGCCAGATCGTAGATCACCAGTAAATCCTGTTCCGAAACGTCGATGAAGGAATCGACTTCGCTCAGCGCATAGACCAGATTCTCATGCGAGATCGGCCCCTTGGCGGCGTGCTCGTCTATCCGTCTCGGCCGTTTCAGCGCGGCCGGATAACGGCGCCAGGCAAACGGCGCGTTGAACACCACGGCCGCCATCAGGATCACCGCGACATTGAGCAGCACCGGAGTAACAACGTACTGGTAACCCAGTGTCTGCACGCCGGCGCCACCGACCACGGCGGTGAGAGCGGTGGCGCCGCCGGGCGGATGGATACAGCGCAAGTAGTGCATGGCACCGATCGCCAGCGATACCGCCGCTGCCGCCGCAACGGCGCTGTGCGGTATCAGCTTGGCGCAACTCACGCCCACCAGTGCAGAGATCAGATGACCGCCGATCAGCGGCCAGGGTTGCGACAACGGCCCGTGCGGCACTGCAAACAGCAACACCGCCGAAGCGCCCATAGAGGCCACTATCAGCGCTGCCGCCTGCGCGCCCACCAACTCTGCACTGATCGCAAAGATAGCGTAGATACCGACAAAACCGCCCAGCGTCGATACCAAACGTTCAGTGTGGCTGACCGGACTCAGCTCCAGCCCCACCAGTTTCAGCGTCGCTTGCCAGCGATTGTGGACCATCACAGTGGTACTCCTCGTATTAACCGCCACGGCCAGGGAGTGCGTGACGGCGCGAAGCGGCGGGATTATCGCGCAGGCTCGCCGGCCGGGCTCTCATACTGCGCCCCGGTCACCGGCGGCGCCGAGGCTGCCACGGCAAGCCGCGGCGTTACCGCAGGTGGCTGCATGGACGCATCCCGCTATTGTTCGCCAAGCAGCGCGAGCAGATCCTGTTCCGACAGTACCGGAATCCCGAGTTTTTCGGCCTTGGCCAGTTTCGAACCAGCCTTCTCGCCGGCGATTACCGCGGTGGTTTTTCCCGACACGCTGCCTGCAACCGTGGCTCCCAGTGCCTGCAGTTTCTGCTTCGCCTGGTCGCGGGTCATCGCGCTCAGAGTGCCGGTCAGCACATAGGTATTGCCCTCCAGAGGCTGGCGGCGCGCGCGCTTCACCGCCGGCCAGCTGATACCGGCCTCGAGCAGCCTGCCGATAACATTCCGGTTGTGGGCCTGTTCGAAGAAATGCACGATGTGCTGGGCAACAACCGGACCGATATCGCGGACCGCCTCGAGTTCCGGCGCGGGCGCGCCCATCAGCGCGTCCAGTTCGCCGAACGCCTGGGCCAGCGCGCGGGCGGTAGCCTCCCCCACCTCGCGGATACCGAGCGCATACAGGAACCGCTCCAGCGTAGTGTGTTTGCTCTTCTCGAGTGCGGCAATAAGGTTGGCCGCCGACTTCTCGCCCATACGTTCCAGGCCCGCCAGGGTCCCGGCGTCCAGTGCATACAGGCCGGCGACATCGTCGACCAGCTTCAGGTCCACCAGCTGTTCGACCAGCTTGTCCCCCAGACCTTCGATATCCATGGCACGGCGCGAGGCAAAATGCCTGATCGCCTGTTTGCGTTGCGCCTCGCAGTACAGGCCGCCGGTGCAGCGCGCCACCGCTTCACCCTCAACGCGCTCGATATCCGCGCCGCACACCGGACAGCGTTCCGGCATCACGAACTCTTTCGCCTTGCGCGGCCGGCGTTCCGCGATCACGGAAACCACTTCGGGGATCACATCACCGGCGCGGCGCACAATGACGGTGTCGCCGATACGCACGTCCTTGCGGCGTACCTCGTCCTCGTTGTGCAGTGTCGCGTTGGTCACCGTCACACCGCCCACGAACACCGGTTCCAGCCGCGCCACCGGCGTTATGGCGCCGGTGCGTCCCACCTGCACATCGATGTCCAGTACGCGCGTGAGTTCCTCCTGGGCCGGGAACTTCCGCGCCACCGCCCAGCGCGGCGCCCGCGCCACGAATCCCAACCGCTGCTGCTGATCCAGCCGGTCGACCTTGAATACCACCCCGTCGATGTCGAACGCTAGGCTGGCGCGCCGCCGTTCCAGCTTGCGGTAATACTTCACGCAACCGCTCAGACCGTCGACACGTTCGATACCCGGATACACCCGCAGACCCCAGTCACGCAGGTGTGTCAGCACCCCGCTGTGCCGATCCGGCAGTTCGCCGCCCGCCACCACGCCGACCCCGTAACAATAGATTTCCAGCGGCCGCTGCGAGGTAACCCGGGGATCGAGCTGGCGCAGGCTCCCGGCCGCCGCATTGCGCGGGTTGGCAAAGGTTTTCTGGCCCGCGGCGGCGGCGCGTTCGTTGAGCTTGCGGAAACCGTCGTGGGACATGAACACTTCACCACGCACCTCGAAGCGCCGGGGGTAGCCCTTGCCACGCAGTCTGAGTGGAATCGACTGAATAGTGCGCACGTTCTGGGTCACATCCTCACCGCTGCTGCCGTCGCCGCGCGTCGCCCCGCGCACCAGCCGCCCGTCCTCGTAGAGCAGACTGACGGCTACGCCGTCGAGCTTCGGTTCGCCGGTATACTCAACCGTGTCCACGCCCAGTCTTTCCCGCACCCGGCGGTCGAACTCGCCCAGTTCGTCATCGCTGAATGCGTTGTCCAGCGACAGCATGGGCAGTTCGTGGCGCACCTCGCCAAACGCACTCAGCGGCTGGGCGCCGACGCGCTGGGTCGGCGAATCAGGTGTGATCAGCTCGGGGTGCTGCTGTTCGAGCTGTTGCAGCTCGCGCAACAGGCGGTCGTATTCCGCGTCCGGTATTTCCGGATCATCCAGAACGTAATATCGGTAGTTGTGGTAACGGATCCGCTCGCGAAGCTTTGCGGCGCGCTGCTCCGGGGTCACGGCTCAACCCTGTCAGGCGGGTCTGGTCATGGAATGGCGGCGGTGTTTCGCGATGCGGTCGCGCACCAGCATCAAACCCTGGTGAGTCAGCAGCTGACGCTGCTCATCCCTGAGTTCGCCGCCCAGCTCGACAGCCAGTCGCTCGGCCGTCTTGACAAAGTCGTCGAATGCCTCGACGGCGTCCATCGGCCCCGGCAGTTGCAGGAACAGTGTCAGGCCCGGGCTCGCGAATCCCTGCATATCCTGCGGTGGGAAGTTACCTGGTTTGACCAGATTCGCGACGCTGAACACCGGCTGTTCGCGGTTATCGCGGAACACCACACGATGGAAAATGTGGTGCTCACCGAATTTCAGCTTGTTGTGCTGGAACGCCTTGAGCAGGGCTTCGCCTTCGAACTCCGCTCCCGGCTCGGCCACCACCGAGACCACGACCAGCTGCTCGCCGAGTGGTGCCTCGGCCTCCGCTTCGGGGCCTGGCGACACCGGCGCCGCCGGGCTTGCTTCGCTGTCAGGCGTATCTTCCTCGGCCAGCAGCTGGCCCATGCGCGTCAGTTCCTGTTCAATTTCCGCAGCGTCCAGCTCGTCGGGCGCCGCACGCCTGACCGGCGTGCGGCGCTGGGTCGGCACCTGCCGGGGACGTTGCTTGAAGCGGGTCCAGAAATAGACGCCGGCGATGATACCGATTCCGAGCAGCAGCAGGATGACACGCAGATCATTCATTCAAAGCCACCCGCGCCGGGCGCCCGCGCGCCACTGGCTGGTAGCGCGCGGGCCATCGCCCGGGTGTTGTGGAAACTCGTCGCACCGCCGTGAATGCATCAGCGCAGCCGCTCTGTCGCTACACAGCAGCCAGCTGCACCGCTTCGTCGACGTCCACGGCGACCAGCCGTGACACCCCGGGTTCGTGCATGGTGACACCGGTCAGCTGGTTGGCGAGATCCATGGTGATCTTATTGTGGGTGATGAAAACGAACTGCACACGCTCGGACATCTCCCGCACCATGTCACAGAAACGCCCCACGTTGGCATCGTCCAGCGGCGCATCGACCTCGTCCAGCATGCAGAACGGCGACGGGTTCAGTTCGAAAATCGAGAACACCAGGGCCACCGCGGTAAGGGCTTTTTCGCCGCCCGACAGCAGATGAATGGTGCTGTTGCGTTTGCCCGGCGGGCGCGCCATGACCGTGACACCGGTATCGAGCAGGTCTTCGCCGGTCATTTCCAGGTAGGCATGCCCGCCGCCAAACAGGCGCGGGAACATGGTCTGCATACCACTGTTGACCTTGTCGAAGGTTTCCTTGAAGCGGGTACGCGTCTCGCGGTCGATCTTCTTGATGGCGTTTTCCAGCGTTTCCAGCGCCGCGGTGACGTCGGCGTGCTGGGCATCCAGATACGTCTTGCGTTCCGACTGTTCCTCGTACTCTTCGATGGCCGCCAGGTTGATGGGGCCGAGGCGCTGAATGCGCGCTTCCAGGCGTTCCACTTCCTCCGCCCAGGCATCCACTGTCGCCTGCTCGTCCAGTTCTTCGACCAGCTGTGCAAGCTCGAAGCCGCTGGCCGCGACCTGCTCCAGCAAGGTTTCGCCGCGCACCTTGATTTCCTGCCAGGCCAGCTTCTCCTGCCCCAGCTGATCGCGCAACTCCTGCGCGTCGCGTTCGCGGCGGTGGCGCTGCTGATCCTGCTCGCGCAGGCGGTGCTCGATACTCTCGACATTGCGGCGCTTGTCGGTCAGTTCAGCTTCGACTTCCAGGCGCATCTGCAGCTGGCCGGCCAGGTCTTCGTCGAGGCGTTTCAGCGGCTCTTCGCCGTCGTCGAGCGCGCGGCGCAGCTCTTCGCGGCGCTGCTGAAGATGGCGCTGCTGACCCTGCATGCGCTGCAGGTTCTGGCCGGTGGTTTCCTGTTCCGTGAAAAACGTCTGATAGCGTAATTCCAGCTCGTGCGACTGGTCGCGGTCGCGTTGCGCTTCCGCACGCGCCTCGTCCAGCAGGGTACGCAGCCGGTCGCGCTCACCCCAGCGTTGTTCACGCTCATCGGCCAATGCGTCCAGGGTCACCAGCGCCTCGTGCAGACGCGCGCGTGCCTGCTCGGCAGCCTGGTTGTCTTCGTCCTGCTGCGCGCTGATTTCCTCGGCCTCTTTGTGCAGCGCGGCACTGCGATTGTGGATCTGCTCCAGACGGGTACGCCGCGCTTCGAACTGGGCGCGCGCATCGCTGAACTGACGGTGCGCCAGATTGGCTTCGACCTGCAGCTCTTCACGCCGGGCCTCGGCCTGCTGCAACTCACCGCGGCCTGCCTCCAGGGCCTGCTCCAGCGCCAGCACAGCCTCCTGTTGTTTATTAAGTTTACCCCCTAAAAGATTGATTTCTCTCTCTCTTTCCAGGACACCCGCTTTCTCATCCTGTTCCCTGGCCACTCTTAGCCAGCCGCTGCCGATCCAGATGCCCTCGCGCGTGACTACCGATTCATGCGCCGCCAGCTGGTCGCGCAGCGCGACGGCCTCAGCCAGCGATTCCGCTGCATACACGCCCGCCAGCAGCCCGTTCAACGACCAGGGCGCCCGCACCTTCGCGGTCAGCGGTGTCCCTCTGCCATCCTGTGCGGGCGGCGCGACCGCGGTATCGATGAGCGACAGAGTTCCCCGCTGCAGTTCATTCAGAGCGTCTGCCAGATCGCCGGTGCCGTCCACGCACACCGCCTCGAGGTAGGAACCGAGCACGGTTTCCACGGCACGCTCCCAGCCGCCGTCGACGTCCAGCCGCTTGGCCAGACGCGGAGCCTCCCCAAGCCCGCGGGCGTCCAGCCATTGATTCACCTCGCCCTCGCGCTGTTCCAGCGCCGCCTGCTGCAAGGCCTGCAGCGACGCCAGCCGACCGCGCATATCCTGCTGGGCATTCTGAAGGTCGTGCAGCTCACTCTGCTGGGCGCGGGTAAGGTCGCGCAATTCTTCGATTCGGCCACGCAGCTGCTCCAGCTGTTCCTGCAGCAACTGCGCCTGCTGCTGGCGTTCCCCGGCCTGCTGTTCCAGCTCGCTGAGCTCGGCATCCAGCGCACTGCTGTCCAGTTGCTGTTGCTCCTGCTGGATACGCTCCCGGCGCGTCGACAATTGGCCCAGCTGCCGTTCGAGATGATCGATGCGGGTCCGCTCCACCTGGGCAATCTGCGATGCCTCGTTGGCGCGCGTATTGAAGGCATCCCACTCGGACTGCCAGAGCTGCATCTGCTGTTCGGCTTGCTCGCGCTTTTCCTGCGAACTCCGGGCCCGGGAGCCGGCCTCGGCGCGGGCCGGTTCGTTTTCCGCCAGGTCGCGCGCCAGCTGCTCGAGCCGCTGGCTGTCTACTTTGATGTGGGCCTGCACTTCGTTCCAGGCCTGCTCGGTGTTCTCGAGTTCTTCCTGCTGGGCGCGGCGTGTCTCTTTGCCATGCTGAATCGCCTGCTCGATACGCGCCACTTCGGCACCGAGCTGATAGTAACGACCCTGCACTTCGTTGAACGTATCCGACGCTTCGATATGCGCCTCGCGCCCGGTTTCCAGTGCCGCCTCGATCGATCGCAGCTCTGCGGTCACCGCCTCGAGGCGGGTTTCCTGTTCCTGGATCAACTTGCGGCGGTCGCCGCTTTCCTCGTGCAGCTTCTGGTAGCGCAGCGTCAGCAGTTCGGCCTTGACGCGCCGCTCCTGCTCGCGCAGCTCCTTGAATCGCTCGGCGGTGCGCGCCTGCCGTTTCAGCTTATCAAGCTGTTTCTCAATTTCTTCACGTAAATCATTCAATCTGGAAAGATTTTCATGAGTGTGGCGAATGCGATTCTCGGTTTCTCTGCGGCGCTCCTTGTATTTGGAGATACCGGCGGCCTCCTCAAAGAAGACGCGCAGCTCCTCGGGCTTGGCCTCGATCAGGCGCGAGATCATGCCCTGTTCGATGATGGCATAACTGCGCGGCCCCAAGCCGGTGCCGAGAAAAATATCGGTGATATCGCGGCGTCGACAGCGGCCACCGTTGAGGAAGTAGGCCGACTGGCCATCGCGGGATACCTGACGCCGCAGCGCGATTTCGTTGTAATTGGCGTACTGGCCGCCGATGGCACCATCGGAGTTATCGAACACCAGTTCCACGGAGGCCTGCGCAATCGGTTTGCGCGCCGTGGAGCCGTTGAAAATGACGTCGGCCATGGAATCGCCGCGCAGGTGCTTGGCGGACGTTTCGCCCATCACCCAGCGCACGGCGTCGATGACGTTCGATTTGCCGCAGCCATTCGGTCCGACCACACCCGTGAGGTCAGAGGGAAAATGAACGGTGGTAGGATCGACGAAAGACTTGAAACCGGCCAGTTTGAGCTTGCTCAATCGCATCCGCGAAAGATACCGATACACCCCGCCGGTGACAAGCACGATGTGCGCCATGCGGTGCTGCCGCCAGCCCTAACCCGAAAGCCCACGGAAAAAACGCAGGGCGTTGCCAACAACGCCTGCCGGAGATGGCAGCAGCCGACGCCAGTGCGCGCCGACGCACATCACGGCCGCGCAGCCGCTCGCGGCCGCGACTTGAGTCGATTCGACAAGACCCGAACAAACGTTTGTTTCCCTGTAACTTGTGTTGTTTGCGCGCGTTCGGGTAAGGTGCCGGGATGCCCACTCAGCCAAGCACTGACCTGGAAACGTTCGCGAATCCACACCCCGGCCGCGACTACACCGTCCGCATTCGGATACCGGAATTCACCTGTCTGTGCCCGAAAACCGGGCAACCGGATTTTGCCACCCTGCAGCTGGAATATGTCCCGGACCGGCGCTGCGTCGAACTCAAGGCGCTGAAGCTGTATGTCTGGTCATTCCGCGATCAGGGCGCCTTTCACGAGGACGTTACCAACCAGATACTCGACAAGCTGGTGAGCGTGTGCGAGCCGCGCTTCATGCGCCTCATGGCCGAGTTCAACGTGCGCGGCGGTATCTACACCACCGTGGTGGCCGAACACCGCGCCCGCGACTGGCAGCCGGCCGGCAAGGTGGAACTGCCCTAGCGCCCCGTTAACCACAAAGGAACACGAAGGGCACGAAGGAAAACCTATACCTACTGTTCCAGAGATGATCGACAACCCGGAACAATACGGTGGTCCATCGCATTGCCTGCGGCGACGTCAGTGAACGACCCGCTCAGTTCGAACCCCAGCGTTTGAGCGACCAGGCTGGTATACGGGGGCCACACGAGAAGATTTTTACCTTTCCTTCGTGCCCTTCGTGTGCCTTTGTGGTTAATACTCGGCCGCCTCCTTCGCGGTTAAGATATAGCCATGGCCACATTCATTGGCATTGACGTCGGCACCTCGGCCTGCCGCGCGTGCGCCATCGACGAGCGCGCTGAAATCGTTGCCGAAGCACGCACCGATCTTCCCGCCCCAACCCGCGATGGCGCTTGCGTCGAACAGGAGCCGGCCGTCTGGTGGCTGGCACTCGGCGAAACTCTGGACCAGCTGTCGGCTCGGCTCGACACCGGGCAGCTGCAGCGGCTTGCCATCGATGCCACTTCCGCGACCGTGCTGCTGTGCAACTCGCAGGGACAACCGCTTACGCCTGCGTTGATGTACAACGACGCCCGTGCGGTGCAGGAAGCGCAACAGATCGCGCAGGTTGCTGCGCCGGACAGCGCGGCGCGCAGTCCCAGTTCCAGTCTGGCCAAACTCCTCTATCTGCGCGGCAGGCTCGCAGAGCATCATTGCCTGGCGCTGCACCAGGCCGACTGGCTGGCTGGAAAATTCACCGGGCGGTTCGGGATCAGCGACGAAAACAACGCCCTGAAAATGGGCTACGACCCGCTCCAGCGCGCCTGGCCGGACTGGATGTCTCGGCTGCAACTGCTACCGGGGCAGCTGCCGACCGTGGTCGCTCCGGGCACCGTGATCGGTCGCATCGACGCCGGGCTGGCAGCCCGCTGGGGTTGGCCCCCGGGCGTCGAGGTAGTCGCCGGGACCACCGACAGCACCGCCGGCTTCATTGCCACCGGCGCCAGTGCGGCGGGTCACGCGGTCACCGCGCTCGGCAGTACGCTGGTGCTGAAGGTCCTGTCCGACGAACCGGTATTCGCGGCGCGCTATGGCGTCTACAGTCACCGCCTCGGTGAGCGCTGGCTGGTGGGTGGCGCATCCAACGCCGGGGGCAGTGTGTTGCGCCGTTTCTTCACCGCGCAACAGATCGACAACTGCAGCCACCTGATGCAGCCGCAGACACCGACCGGGCTGGATTATTACCCGCTGCCGGCACCCGGCGAACGCTTCCCGGTCTGCGACCCGGCGCTGCAGCCGCGATTGACGCCGCGCCCCGCTTCGGATGTGGAATTCCTGCAGGGTATCCTGGAAGGCCTGGCGCGCATCGAACAGCGCGGTTACGAACGCCTCGCAGCGCTTGGCGCTCCCTACCCCGAACGCGTCATCAGCGTCGGAGGCGGCGCGGGCAACGCGCCCTGGACGCTCATACGCAGACAGATGCTGGGCGTGCCGGTCACAGCGGCGCGACACCAGGAAGCCGCCTATGGCGCAGCGCTGCTAGCCCGCGGACTGTAGGCGGCCTTCGCGCACCCAGATGACGGTCGCGCCGGCCACGGCCGCGGGCATGACGAAGAAATTGACCAGCGGAATCATGGTGCACAGCATGACCAGTCCGCCGAAGCTCCACGCCAGCAGCGGCCGCTTGCGCAGCCGCGCGCGCTGCTCCTTGAAAAACAGTCCGTGGTTGGCCATCGGATAGTCGATGTATTGCACCGTCATCATCCAGGCGCTGAACAATACCCACAGCAGCGAGGCGACCACGTTGACACCCGGGACCAGCAACAGCACCAGCAGCGGCACGGCGCGCAGGGCAAAATAGAGCAGCTTGCGCAGCTCCGAGAACAGACTCGGCAGAACATCGCGCAGCACCTGGCGCCAGTCGCCCTGCAAAGGCTTTCCGGTCAGCCGGGCTTCGACAGCCTCGGCCAGCAGCCCGTTGAACGGCGCCGCGATGAGATTCGCCAGCACCGAAAAACCGTAGAAGATCAGCACCAGGCAGGTCAACACAAACACCGGCACCACCAGGTAGCTCAGCCATTCCAGCCAGCCCGGCAACCGGGCGACCAGATACTGCGAGGTCGCCCCCACCCAGCCGAACGCCCACCAGATCAGACCGCCGAACAGCAGCGCGTTGACCAGCAGCGGCATGATGACAAAGCGCCGCAGCCCGGGCCTGCCAAGCAGCGCGAAACCTTCGCGCAGATACGCGACTCCGACGAACAGATCTTTCATTCAGTGCTCCTCGTCACCGGCCCGCTGCGGCAAAACGGACGATGCGTTCAACGCCCTGCTCGAGCTGCTCGATCGAGGTCGTGTAGGAAAAACGCACATGCTGTGCCGCCCGGTGGCGCCCGAAGTCGATGCCCGGAGTGATGGCAACACCGGCCTGCTCAAGCAACTCGTGAGTAAACGCAAAGCTGTCATCGGTAAAGCGGCTGCAGTCGGCATACAGGTAGAATGCGCCTTGCGGCTCGACCGGGATCTCGAAACCGATCTGCCGCAACGCCGGCAGCAGAAAATCCCGGCGCCGACAAAACTCCTCCCGACGCTGCTCGAGAATCTCCTGCGTACCCCGATCGAAAGCAGCAAGGGCTGCGTATTGGGCCGGTGTAGGCGCGGCCAGAAACAGGTTCTGAGCCAGGGTGTCCAGCGCCTCGACGCAGTCCTGCGGCGCGACCAGCCAGCCCAGGCGCCAGCCGGTCATGCCGAAATATTTCGAAAAACTGTTAATGACGAACAGGTCCTCGCCCTGCGCGAGCGCTGTCCTTGGATTGCCTGCGTAAGTCAGTCCGTGATAGATCTCGTCGACCAACAGCGGCGCACCGTGCTCGCGCACCACCCGCAGCAGCCCGCGCAGGACGTCTTCGGACACCAGTGTCCCGGTCGGATTGGAAGGCGTGGCAATCAGCACGCACGAGGTCTTGTCGCTCAAATGCTGCTGCAGCAGTTCGGGAGTCAGCTGGTAGCCGTGTTTGGCCCCTACCGCAACCGACACGGGAACACCTTCGTACAGGTACACGAAGTTACGGTTGCACGGATAACCCGGGTCTGTCATTACGACTTCGCTGCCCGGATCCACCAGCAGACCCAGTATCAGCTGCAATGCGCCCGAGGCGCCCGGCGTGATCAGGATCCGGCGCGGATCGATCGTCACGCCATAGGTATCGCAGTAATGCTGAGCGATCTTGTGGCGCAGCTCCGCCAGGCCTACCGCCGGTGTGTAATGGGTCTTGCCCGCCTGCAGGGCGCGGATACCGGCTTCGACAATGGGCTGCGGCGAGGTGAAATCCGGCTCACCGATTTCCATGTGCACAATGGATCGGCCCTGCGCTTCGAGTTCGCGGGCGCGGGACAGCAACGCCATGACATGGAACGGCGTAATCGAGCTCAGGCGTTTCGCCCGCGCGCCCTGGCTGCGCGTCAGCGGCACTGTGCGTGCAGCTCCCTGAGCAGATCCACCGTGACATAACGACCGTCGCCGGCGTCGCCGCTGATCACGGTGAACGGGTGGTCCGGCTCGCCAAGATGGTCCAGCACCAGAGCCGCCCCCGCGAAGTTGTCTTCACAGGTATACTCACTTACGGTAACCAGCGTCGTCACGCCTGCGTCCCGCGCCGAGCGCAGACCATTCGCGGAGTCCTCGAAAGCCAGGCACTCCGCAGGGCTCACGCCCATCTTCTGCATGACATAGTGGTAGATGTCCGGCGCCGGTTTCTTCGCCGGCACGACGCTCCCTGCACCGATCACCTCGAACCAGCTCTCGGCGTCCGGTGCGAGACTGTGGCGCAGCAGTGCGGTGACATTGGCGGGAGTCGTTGTCGTGGTGATCGCCAGACGCAGACCCGCCCTGCGCGTTTCGTCCAGTAAGCGCTTGACACCCGGCCTGAGCGGTACTTCGCCGGCCGCCACGGTACGGGTATAAATATCCGTTTTGGCCGCGTGCAGGCCGGCGATGTACTCGTCTAACTGCATGGGCGCCTCGAAGTCCGGCAGGTGCGTATCGAGAAAGTGACGGATGCGCTCCTTGCCACCAGTCACCCCCAACAACTCGGAATAGAGTGCTTTTGACCACACCCAGTCGAGTCCCGCCTGAGCAAACGCGCGGTTGAAGGATTCGCGGTGGATTTCCTCGGTTTCCGCCAGAGTACCGTCTACGTCGAATAACAAAGTCGTCAGCGAGCCCAAAGATCCACTCCCACGTGGTATCAACTTGAACTAGCGTAACGCACAGACAAAACCGGCAACAAGGGCGAGGGTTTTGGACAAATTTTGCCGGTTTCGGTCTTGACTCGGCTGGGTGACGCCCGGAAACTACCGCACTTGGTCGCGGGCGGCCCCGGAAGCTTGCCTGATGTGGTGGTTTTTGATATAGAGCACGGCTTGAGTGTGTTTGGGAGGAGTTGAATGGCTGCCAAGAAAAAGGCTGCGAAAACGAAAGCCAAGGCGAAGAAGAAAGCTGTCGCCAAGAAATCGGTAGCAAAAAAGCCGGTCGCCGCGAAAAAAAGGGCGGCCGTCAGCAAGAAAGCCGTCAGCAAAAAGAAAGCGCCCGTCAAGAAGAAAACCGCCGCCCGTAAACCGGTAGCCAAGAAAACGCCGACTGCGAAGCGGACGCCCAGTAAGGCAGCGGCCAAGAGAGCCTCCGCGGCCAGCCCTGCTACCGGTCCGGTTTCCGCGATCGAGCCTTACGTCGCGGAGAAAGGCGAGGAGTACATGAATGACGAGCAGGTGGCGCATTTCCGCAACATCCTGCTGTCATGGAAACGCGAGCTGATGGAGGAAGTCGACCGCACCGTTCACCATATGCAGGACGAGGCGGCCAATTTCCCCGACCCCAACGACCGAGCGACCCAGGAATCCGAGTTCAGCATGGAGCTGCGCGCGCGCGACCGCGAGCGCAAGTTAATCAAAAAGATCGACGAAGCGCTGATGAATCTCGATAATGAAGAGTATGGCTATTGCGAGGCCTGCGGTGTGGAGATCGGTATTCGGCGCCTGGAAGCACGACCGACGGCCACCCTGTGCATCGACTGCAAGACGCTCGATGAGATCCGGGAAAAGCAGATGGGCTGACCGCCAGCTCACAAACCACAAGAAGACCGGCCGTGCGCCGGTTTTTTTGTGCGATAAAATCTTCTCCCATGCCTGATTCAACCTACCGGGGCCGTTTCGCCCCCTCCCCGACCGGGGCGCTGCACCTCGGGTCACTACTCACCGCGGTGGCCAGCTTCCTCGATGCCCGCTCGCGCGGCGGTGAGTGGCTGCTGCGCATGGAGGATCTCGATCCACCGCGCGAGACGCCGGGGGCCGCCGCCGGGATACTGCGCACTCTGGAGCGCCTCGGGCTGTATTGGGACGGTGAAGTGCTGTACCAGAGCCGGCGCAGCGAGGCCTACCGGCACACTCTGGAGCAGCTCAGCAGGGCGGGTCTGGTCTATCCTTGCGCCTGTTCGCGACGCGAGATTCGTGAAAATGCATCGCCGGGGGCAGCGGTTTCGGTCTACCCCGGCACTTGCCGTACCGGACTGCCGCCAGGGCGCAAAGCGCGCGCGCTGCGCCTGCGCGTCGCGCCCGTGAGCATCCGCTTCCGCGACCGCCTGCAGGGGCATATGGACGAATGCCTCGCCACCGAGGTTGGCGACTTCGTACTGCGGCGCGCCGACGGTCTGTTTGCCTACCAGCTGGCGGTGGTCGTCGATGATGCGTTGCAGGGTATCAGCGACATCGTGCGCGGCGCCGACCTGCTCGCTTCGACCGGCCGTCAGATCTTTCTCCAGCAGGCGCTGGGAGTGCCGACCCCGCGTTACCTGCACCTGCCGGTGGTAGTGAATCAGCACGGGGCCAAGCTCAGCAAGCAGACCGGAGCGCGGCCTGTCGATCGCGAGCCGCCCCGGACCATCCTGGTCAGGGCGCTGGAGCTGCTTGGTCAGAGCGTTCCGGCCGAAGTGCGGGATGCCGGGGTGGATGAATTCTGGGCGTGGGCCGCGGCGAGCTGGGCCCCCGAGCGCATACCCCGGAGGCGCAGCATTCAGGAGCGTTGATACCGGTTTCGGAATGTCCGTACAATGCGGATCACTATATACCAGCCCCGCTCCGCACAACTGGAGCCCAGCCAGAGGAATAGGTGGATGTCTCAGGAAAAGATCTATCCGGTACCCGCAGCGATTGCCGCCCACGCTCACATCGATAAGGGGCGTTATGAACAAATGTATCGCCGCTCGGTCGAGGACCCCGAAGGCTTCTGGGCAGAACAGGCGGAACAATTTCTGAGTTGGGGCAAACCCTGGGACCGGGTGCTGGATTGGGACTTCGGCGAGGCCAGGATACGCTGGTTCGAGGGCGCAGAGCTGAACGCCAGCTACAACTGTATCGACCGCCACCTGGAGCACCGCGGCGACCAGACGGCAATCATCTGGGAAGGCGACGACCCGACGGTAGACCGCAAGATTACCTATCGCGAATTGCATCGTGAGGTCTGCACCTTTGCCAACGTGCTGAAGAAACGCGGTGTGAAAAAAGGTGACCGCGTATGTATCTATATGCCCATGATTCCCGAGGCCGCTTATGCGATGCTGGCCTGCGCCCGTATCGGTGCCGTGCACTCCGTGGTATTCGGCGGCTTCTCGCCCGAATCGATCAAGGACCGCATCCTGGATTCCGATTGCCGGGTGGTGATCACGGCCGATCAGGGCGTGCGCGGCGGTAAATCAGTGCCGCTCAAGGCCAACACCGACCAGGCACTGCAGTCCTGTCCGAACGTGCACACCGTGCTGGTGGTGAAACGCACCGGCGGCGACGTCCAGTGGCATGACGACCGCGATGTGTGGCTGCACGAAATCGCCGCCGGTGTCGACGCCGACTGTGAGCCGGAACCCATGGGCGCAGAAGACCCTCTGTTCATACTTTATACCTCAGGGTCGACCGGCAAACCCAAGGGCGTATTGCACACCACCGGTGGTTACCTCCTGTATGCAGCGATCACCCACAAGTATGTGTTCGACTATCAGGAGGGCGAGGTTTACTGGTGCACCGCCGACGTCGGCTGGATCACGGGACACAGCTATATCGTGTACGGTCCGCTCGCCAACGGCGCTATCACGCTGATGTTCGAGGGCCTGCCTACCTACCCTTCCGCCGCACGTTTCTGGCAGGTATGCGACAAGCACCGCGTTGCGACCTTCTATACCGCGCCGACCGCGATTCGCGCCCTGATGCGCGAAGGCGATGAACCAGTCACACAAACCAGCCGTGCGTCGCTGCGTCTGCTCGGCACCGTCGGCGAACCCATTAACCCGGAAGCCTGGGAGTGGTACTACAACGTTGTCGGCGACGCGCGCTGCCCGATTGTCGATACCTGGTGGCAGACCGAAACCGGCGGGCACATGATCACCCCTTTGCCGGGCGCCACACCCACCAAGCCGGGCTCCGCCACGCGCCCGTTTTTCGGCGTAGTCCCGGCACTGGTGGACAACGAAGGCAAGCTGCTGGAAGGCGAGGCGGAAGGAAACCTGGTCATCACGCGCCCCTGGCCAGGACAGATGCGCACCGTGTACGGTGACCACCAGCGCTTCCGGGACACCTATTTTTCCACCTATCCCGGCATGTACTTTACCGGGGACGGGGCGCGGCGCGACGCGGATGGCTACTACTGGATAACCGGACGCGTTGACGACGTGCTCAACGTTTCCGGCCATCGTCTCGGCACTGCCGAACTGGAAAGCGCGCTGGTACTGCACGACGATGTGGCCGAGGCCGCGGTAGTCGGATTTCCGCATGATATCAAGGGTCAGGGAATCTATGCCTATGTCACCTTGATCAAAGGCAAGGAACCGAGCGATGCCCTGAAGAAAGAATTGATCCAGCTGGTACGTCGCGAAATCGGGCCGATCGCCACTATCGACGTGATTCAGTGGGCGCCGGGCTTACCCAAGACGCGCTCCGGAAAAATCATGCGTCGTATTCTGCGCAAGATCGCTGCCAACGAAATCGACAGCCTCGGCGACACCTCGACACTGGCCGATCCCGGAGTGGTAGATGAGTTGAAGAGCAACCGGGCTCATCAATGAGTGTATTGAGCGTCGCTGAGCTCGACGTCCTGTTGGTCGAACCCTCGGCAACCCAGTACAAGATCATAAATGAATACCTGCAGGAAATCGGGACGGCGGCGATTAGGCGGGTCGAAAACGGCGCGCAGACGTTCGCCGCCATCGACGCCCGTGTTCCCGATCTGGTCATCAGCGCCATGCACCTCGCCGATATGACCGGTACCGAGTTGCTGCAGAGCCTGCGCAATAACGAGCACACCCTCGATCTGCCGTTTATGCTGATTTCCAGCGAGACCCAACTTCGTTACCTGGAGCCGCTGCGGCAGGCCGGCGTCATCGCCATACTGCCCAAGCCCTTCGACAAACAGCAGCTGCAGGCTTCGCTGAACGCGGTACTCGATTATCTCGAACCGGAACCGCTGGAACTGGGCGAGTTCGCCGCCGACGAACTCAAGGTTCTGATCGTTGATGACAGCTTCACTGCGCGACACATTGTACGACACATGCTGGAAGGGCTGGGCATCGAGCAGTTTGCAGAGGCCGAGAACGGCAGGCAGGCTCTGCAGATGATCGACAACGAGTTCTTCGATCTGGTGGTTACGGACTACAACATGCCGGAGGTGGATGGCGAACAGCTAAGTCAGTTTATCCGTAACCAAAGCACTCAACAGAGTGTGCCGGTCCTGATGGTGACTTCAGAGACAGATACCAGCCGTCTGGCCGGCATCGCTCAAAGCGGTGTGTCCGCTATCTTCGATAAGCCGCTCACTGTGGCTTCACTGCGCGGCGCCCTGCAACGGCTGCTGGTCTGACGCATGCCGGTCACCAGCCGTTTCCGACCGGCCTGGTGGCTTCCCGGCGCCCATCTGCAGACCCTGTTCCCGCCCCTGTTTCGCGACCGCACGCCGCCGCCGCTGCGACGTGAACGCATCGAACTGGAAGACGGGGACTTTGTCGATATCGATTGGACCGGAACCCGGCCCGGTCCCACGGTACTGATCCTGCACGGGCTGGAGGGCTCGATTGGCTCGCATTACGTGGTCGGGCTGCTGCACGCGCTCAGCGCCAGCGGATTCAGTGCCGCGGTGATGTACTTCCGCGGTTGCAGCGGCGCACCCAACCGCCTCGCGCGCAGCTACCATTCCGGCGACACCGGCGACGTGGATACCGTACTCCGCTATCTGCGCAGCCAGGATGACGAGCGGCCGATCTATGTTGTCGGCGTATCGCTGGGGGGAAACGTGCTGTTGAAATGGCTCGGCGAGAATCCGGCACAGGCGCTGGTCACCAAAGCCGTCGCAGTGTCGGTGCCTTTCGAACTGAACGCGGCCGCACTCAGGCTCGAGCGCGGGTTCTCGCGGCTGTACCAGGCTTACCTGCTGCGCAAGCTGCGGCGCGCGACGCGCCGCAAGGCCGGACAGCATGCACTGCCCCTCGCTGTCAGCGAGTTGCGCAAACTTCGCACATTCCGGGAATTCGATGACAAGGTGACAGCCCCTCTGCACGGCTTCGCGGGAGTGGACGACTACTACGGCAAATGCAGCAGCCGCGCCTTTCTGAGTCGAATTGCAACTCCCACACTGATCCTGCACGCGGAGGATGATCCCTTCATGACGGCCGCTGCCATACCGACAACCGCGGAACTCGGACCCGGGGTACAGCTGGAGCTCTACAGTGCCGGCGGTCATGTCGGGTTTGTATCCGGTGTATGGCCCTGGAAGGCAGAGTACTGGCTGGATGAACGCGTCTGCGAGTTCTTTCGCGCGCCGATATCGAGCGGTTCCACCCCGCTCTAGGGGTGCCGGCCATAGCGGCAGCGCCAATGCGGGATAAGCACGCTTCCCGCTTCGATTGCTCCATGTCCTGTCCGTTTATGATCTAGGGAACCTCTGATTAATCCGTCATTCCGGCGCATGCCGGAATCCATAGCGT
>CBDTYI010000014.1:0-19878 GCA_965364565.1 uncultured Gammaproteobacteria bacterium
AGCTGACCTACCGCTGCCTGCACCAGACCCCCTAGCTGGGGCCCGCGGTGGCGCATCGCTGGCTGGTATGGATCGACTTCCTGCGCAGCGGCCGGCCGCTGGTGCTGCTGATCGGCGGCACCTCGGGCTGCGGTAAGAGCACCATCGCCACGGCGCTAGCCAACCAGCTGGACATCGTGCGCATGCAGTCGACCGATATGCTGCGCGAGGTGATGCGCACCATGATCTCCGAGCGGCTGCTGCCGATACTGCATACGTCGTCGTTCAATGCCTGGAGCGTCCTGGCCGAGCAGAAAAGCAGCCTGGAGCAGGACGACGAGCTGCTGCTGGCCGAAGGCTTCCGCGCCCAGGTGGACCTGCTGTCGGCCGCCAGCGAAGCGGTTATCGAGCGGACCCTGCGCGAGCGCGTGTGGCTGATCATGGAGGGTGTGCATATCCACCCCTCGATCCTGGAAAGGTTGCCGCAGGCCACCGACGCGGTCATCGCACCCATCATGCTGGCGGTGCTCAAGCGGCGCGACCTCAAGGAGCGCATCCGGGGGCGCAGCACCAAGGCCCCGCAGCGCCGTTCCAGCCGCTACCTGGAGCACTTCGACGCCATCTGGCAGCTGCAGTCGTTCCTGCTGTCGGAGGCCGACCGCACCAGTATCCCCATTATTCTGAACGGCGACCGCGACAGCGTGGTGCGCGAAATCATGCGCACCGTGATCGACAGCCTGGCAAAGGATTTCAGCGCCACGCCCACTGAGGTGTTCCGTTACAGCTGCTGAGTAGCAGCCTCCCGGTTTGCGCCGGCGTTCGGGACAGGCGAGCCGCCCGCGCCCTGCAGGCAACTACGCGACTGCTAGACTGTAGGTGTAAGGCGCAGTAAACACCTGCAGCGAAACCCTCATGGTGGCGGGAGTCTCCGGCGCGCTTAGCGGCGCCCGAAAGCGTGACCCGGCGCTGAGCGCCTCACTGAACAGGCAGTTCGCACCGGCAGTGCGTCCGACCACCGCCACAGTCCACGGATAACCATGAACAGACCCGAAAGCCGGCGAATCCATGCGTCGAGCGACCCCGACGAGGCCCCAGCCGAGAGACACAGCCGCGCCCCTGCCGTGGCGGCCGGCGCTGCGCCAACCGCTATCGAGCGTTGGGCGCTCCGGCGGCTGCTCCGACTGGCGGGAAACCCGCCGGTGCATTTCGTGCTCTGGAACAGCTTCGAGTTGGCCGCCTCCGACGCGCCACCCGTGGCACGGCTGCAGGTTCGCGATCGGCGCACCCTGTGGCAACTCCTGAGCAACCCGGAGCTCAGATTCGGCGATGCCTACACGCGCGGTGACCTGGAAGTCGAGGGCGACCTGGTCGAGTGCCTGAAAGCAATGTACCGCGCCTTCCCGGCTGTCGGCGAGCAGAACCGCGTGTACCGCGGCCTGCAGCGCTGGCGCAATCGGGCCGGCCTTAACACATTGACCGGCGCATTGAGCAACATCCATCGCCACTACGATCTGGGTAACGAGTTCTTCAGGCTCTGGCTCGACGAACAGATGGTGTACACCTGCGCCTACTTCCCATCGCCGACGCTCAGTCTCGAGCAGGCCCAGCAACGCAAGATGGACTACCTATGTCGCAAGTTACGCCTGCAGCCGGGCGAGTCGGTCATCGAGGCGGGCTGCGGCTGGGGTGCCCTGGCACGCCACATGGCCCGCCACTACGGGGTGCGCGTGCGCGCCTACAATATCTCCCATGAACAGATACTGTACGCGCGCGAACGCGCCGCCGCAGAAGGGCTTGGCGCACAGGTGGAATACGTCCAAGACGACTACCGCAATATCCGTGGCCAGTGCGACGCCTTCGTGTCGGTGGGTATGCTCGAACACGTGGGGCGTGCCAATTACCCTACCCTCGGCGCCGTCATCGATGCCTGCCTGGCGCCGCATGGCAGGGGTCTGCTGCATTCCATCGGGCGCAACCAGCCCTGCCCCATGAATGCCTGGATCGAGCGGCGTATCTTCCCCGGTTCCTATCCGCCCACCTTGCGCGAAATGATGGCCGTGCTGGAACCCGCCGGGTTCTCGGTGCTGGACGTGGAGAACCTGCGCCTGCACTACGCCAAGACGCTGGAACACTGGCTGGCGCGCTTCCAGGCCCACAGTGATGAAATACGCACAGCTCACGACGCAGACTTCATCCGCGCCTGGCGCCTGTATCTGGCCGGTTCACTCGCCGCCTTCAGCACCGGCTGGCTACAGCTGTTCCAGGTGGTATTCACCCGCTCCACCGACAACGCTATTCCGTGGAGCCGCGCGCACCTCTATGCGCAGGAGCCTTGAAGCCTCATGGATCGATGCGATGTTCTGATCGTGGGCGGCGGTCCGGCCGGCAGCAGCTGCGCCTGGGCGCTGCGCAACGCCGGGCTGGACGTCGTGGTCATGGACAAGGCCGTGTTTCCCCGCGACAAGGTGTGCGCCGGCTGGATAACGCCGCCGGTCATCGAGGCGCTGCAACTCGATAGCGCGGAGTACCGGCGACAGCACACCTTTCAGCCCATCACCGGCTTTCGCGTCGGCCTGCTGGACGCCGCGATGGTGGAAAGCGGCTACGATCACGCGGTCAGTTTCGGCATCCGCCGCTGCGAATTCGATGACTATCTGCTGCGCCGTTCACAGGCCCGTCTGCGGCTGGGCGAAACGGTGAAGTCGCTGTCGCGCACCGCGCGGGGCTGGCTGGTCAACGACTCGCTGCAAACCGCGCTGCTGGTCGGCGCCGGCGGCCACTTCTGTCCTGTCGCGCGCCTGCTGGGTGCTGAAGTCGGCGCCGGCGAACTGGCCGTGCACGCCCAGGAGGTCGAGTTCGAGCTGGACGCTGCGCAACAGCAGGCGTGTCCCATCAGGCCGGAGTGTCCCGAACTGTTTTTCTGTCACGACCTCAAGGGCTATGGCTGGTGCGTGCGCAAAGGTAACTTTCTCAACATCGGCCTGGGGCGTGAAAGCGACGCTGGCCTGCCCGGCCAGGCCAGCGCGTTCCGCGAGTTTCTGCTGCGACGGGAGCTGGCGCCGGCGGACCGCGCACCGCGATTCAAGGGTCATGCCTACCTGCTCTACCCGCACTCGAGCCGCAGGCTGATTGATGACGGCGTGCTGCTGATCGGCGACGCCGCCGGCCTGGCCTACGGCCACAGCGGCGAAGGGATCCGCCCCGCGGTCGAGTCCGGACTGCTGGCAGGCGGGATAATTCGTAACGCCGCGGGGCGCTACGATGCTGTTACCCTTGCCGGCTACCGCGAACGACTGACGGCCCGCCTCGGCCCACGCCAGGCCCGCGACTGGTCGGCCTGGCTGCCGCCGCGCGTCAAGACACAGCTGGGTGGCCGGCTGCTGGCGCAGCCCTGGTTCTCGCGTCACGTGCTGCTGGAACGCTGGTTTCTGCACCGCCAGCAAGCGCCGCTGGTGGTCGGATGAGTGGAATCGGCACACCAGTGAGCCTATGAGAAAGGTGGTGATTCACCGCCCCGGCGGATACGACCGACTGTGCATCGAACAACACCCCGACCTGTCGCCCGGGTCCGGCGAAGTGCTGGTGGAGGTCGAGGCCATCGGCGTCAACTATGCGGACTGCGTGACGCGTATGGGCCTCTACACTTCCGCGAAACACTACGTCGGGTATCCCATTACTCCCGGATTCGAAGCAGCAGGTCGCGTCGCCGCGGTCGGCAACGATGTGGCTGACCTTGAACCGGGCACCGAGGTAATGGTCCTGACCCGCTTCAACGGCTATGCAACCCAGGTCGTGGTAAAGCGTGAGCAGGTGTTTCCAAAACCCGGCGCGCTGTCCGTGCCGCAGGCCGCCGGCTTTGCCGCAGTGTTCCTCACCGCCTGGTTCGCCCTGTTCGAACTGGCGCATCCGAGAGCCGGCGACCGGGTGCTGGTCCATTCGGCCGCCGGCGGCGTGGGCGGCGCGCTGGTGCAGTTGGGTCATATCGCAGGCTGCACGGTGGTCGGCGTGGTAGGCGCGCCCCACAAAGTCGACGCGGTCCGGCAGATGGGCGCGGAGGCGGTGATCGACAAGTCACGCGACGACCTCTGGACGGCAGCCGAGCGCATTGCACCGGAAGGCTACGACGTCATCCTCGACGCCAACGGCGTCGCGACCCTCAGGCAGAGCTATCGCCACCTGGCACCGGTGGGAAAACTGGTCGTGTATGGATTTCACAGCATGCTGCCGCGCAAGGGAGGACGTCCCAATCACCTGCGCCTGCTGTGGGACTATTACCGCACCCCGCGCTTCAACCCGTTCAGTCTGACGACCCGCAACCGCAGCGTACTCGGCTTCAACCTGAGCTTTCTATTCGACCGCACCGAGCTGCTGCGTGAAGCCATGGAACAGCTGTTACATTGGGTTGGAGACGGCAGTGTTAAGCCGCTTGCGATCCACACCTATCCTTTCGAGCAGGTCGCGCAGGCGCACCGGGACCTGGAGTCGGGGCAGACGGTCGGTAAGCTGGTGCTGGTTCCATGATTCCATTCGCGCGGCGTTACTCCTCGCAGCGGCACCTCCGGTGAGCGGCCTGCCGCCGCGGGGCGCTTCACGTCGCGGCGTTGTTGGCGCATCATGTGCAGAACCTGGCGGCGAGCGGCGGCACAGCAGCGCGGTAGCTTCGCCCTGTTTCATCGAGGAGTGGCTCTAAATGACTGACAAAGCGACCCTGGTCGTAGGTGACCATCAATACCACCTGCCCGTTGTGGAGGGCAGTGAGGGCGAGCGAGGCATCGACATTCGCAAGTTGCGCGACCAGAGCGGGCTGATCACTCTCGACCCCGGCTACGGCAACACCGGCAGCTGCCGGAGCGCCATCACCTATATCGACGGCGAGCGCGGTATTCTGCGTTATCGCGGCATCCCGATCGAGCAGTTCGAGCAACAGCCCAACTTCGTGGAAGTCGCCTGGCTGCTGATCTTCGGCACACTGCCCAGCGCGCGCGAATACACCCGTTTCAGCGCCGAGCTGACCAGCAACGCCAATATCGATGAGTCCATGAAGCACAATTTCCAGGGTTTCCCGCGCGCGGCGCCGCCGATGGCGATACTGTCGGCGATGATCAACGCGCTGTCCTGTTTTCACCCCGAGCTGCACGAGCTCGAAGGACCCGACCAGCTGGAGGCGGCGGCCGCCAATCTGATCAGCAAAGTGCGCACCATCGCTGCCTTTGCCTACCGCCGCTCGCACGGTCTGGCCTACATGTACCCCGACCCCAAGCTGCCCTATGCCGCCAACTTTCTGCACATGATGTTCTCGCAGCCTTACGACGAGTACCTGTGCGACGACCGGGTGCGCGACGCGCTCAACCTGGTGCTCATTCTGCACGCCGATCACGAACAGAACTGCAGCACCTCGACGGTGCGCATGGTGGGCTCCAGCAAGGCCAATCTGTTCGCTTCCTGCGCGGCCGGCGTGTGTGCCCTGTGGGGGCCGCTGCACGGCGGCGCCAACGTCAAGGTGCTGGACATGCTGGAGACCATCCACCAGGGCCGTATGACGCCCGAGGAATACGTGCGGCTCGCCAAGGACAAGGGCGGGAAGGTGCGCCTGATGGGCTTCGGTCACCGCGTCTACAAGAGCGTCGACCCGCGCGCCGTGGTGCTGCAGCGCACCGCCGAGCGGCTGCTCGCGTTCCTCGGCACCGACGACCCGCTGCTGAACATCGCGCGCAAACTGGAGGAGATCGCGCTCAGTGACAGCTATTTCGTCGAACGCAAGCTGTACCCCAACGTGGACTTTTACAGCGGCATCATCCTGCGCGCCATCGGCATTCCCACCAACATGTTTACGGTGCTGTTCGCCATCGGGCGCCTGCCGGGCTGGATCGCGCACTGGCGCGAGCAGAACGAATCGCCGGACGCAAAGATCGCGCGCCCACGCCAGATCTATACCGGCAATCGGGAGACCGCCTACAAACCCAAGGAGGAACGCAAGTGACGGCGTCCAGCTGTGGCCCCGGTCACAACGCCTCGTGACCGGGGCGCGCAGCTATTCGATACTGCAGCTGAACAGCCGACTCACAGCGCCTCCAGGGCATCGGACAACGCCTCCCACGGCAGCAGCACGCAACGGCGTCGCGCCGGGTAACCACGCACCGCGGACAGCGCCTCCAGATCGCGCGGCGGATCGGCCAGATGCGCACCATCGCCCTGCCCGAGCCAGGACTGCATTTCCTCGCACAGGCGCCGTGCCTCGGCGCAATTCCTGCCGCTCACCGCCTCGGTCATCAGCGATGCGGATGCGATGCACAGCGAACAGCCGCGCCCCCTGAACTTCACCGACTCGAGCCGGTCTCCGCCCAGGAACAGGCCGACCTCGATGTCATCCCCGCAGCGCGGGTTATTGCCGCGGCGCACGGTATCCGCGCCGGCGAGCTCGCCCTTATTGCGCGGGTGACGGAAGTGCTCCAGCAGCACGTCTTTGTAGATTCCTTCCGACGCCATTCAAGCCTCCGGGTGCGGATTGGCTACGACCTTCTTAACCACAAAGGACACCAAGGTCAGGAAGGAATTACAAGCGAAAGCATGTTCACACTTACCGGCAATCGCGCCACACATGGTGCCTGCTGAGCTTCTCGCAGAAAACATTTGACTCTTTTGCCTTCGTGCCCTTCGTGTCCTTTGTGGTAGGAAACGCGGCTAGCCGAAAACTCGACGCGCCTGGTCGATGGCGCGCAGCAGGGCTTCGATGTCCGCCTCGTCGTTGTAGACCGCCATGCTGGCACGGGTGGTGCAGGCCACACCGAGATGCTGCATCAACGGCTGGCAGCAATGATGCCCGGCGCGCACGGCGACACCCTGCTCCGCGGCGACCTGCGCCAGGTCATGGGGATGCACACCATCGACCACAAACGACACGATAGCGGAGCGGTTTACGGTGCGCTCCGGTATGAGCCGCAAACCGGGAACCTCCGCCAGCGCCTCGATTGCGCGCCGTGTGAGGTCCGATACGTGCGTGTGTATCGCTTCCATGCCGAGCCGGTTCAAGTACTCGACCGCGGCCGCAAACCCGGCGGCGCCGGCCAGGTTGGGCGAACCCGCCTCGAACCGTTGCGGGCAGTCCGCCCAGCTGGCAGCCTGCAGCGTTACCTCATCGACCATTCCGCCGCCGACCAGCAACGGCTCCATCTCCTCGAAACGTTCCGCTTTCGCATACAGCGCACCGATACCGGTCGGGCCGTACATCTTGTGCGCTGAGAACGCCAGGAAGTCGCAGTCCAGGTCGGTCACGTCCACGCGCGAGTGCGCGACCGACTGGGCTGCATCGACCAGCACCGGGATAGATTCCTCGGCGGCCCGCGCGCACAGCGCCTGCACCGGGTTTTCGATGCCGAGCACATTGGATATCTGGCCCAGAGCGATCAGGCGGGTGCGGCGGTCGAACAAGTCTTCGACGCCTTGCCAATCCAGCGAGCCGTCCTCGCTCAGCTCGATAACCCGCAGCTCGGCACCGCGCTCCCGGCACACCCGCTGCCAGGGCAGCAGGTTGGCGTGGTGTTCCATGCGCGTCACCCAGATGCGATCCCCGCGCGCCAGGCGTGCTCTTGCCCACCCCTGGGCCACTGCGTTGATCGCTTCGGTGGTCGAGTGTGTGAACACGACCTGACCGGCTGAAGGGGCGCCGATGAAACGCGCCACCGTGGCGCGCGCCTGTTCATAGCGTCGCGTCGCCTCCTCGGCGAGGGGGTACAGACCGCGATGGATGGGCGCGTTGCATGCGCGGTAACACTCGCTCAGCGCCGCAATCACCGACTCTGGCTTCTGGGTGGTCGCCGCATTGTCGAGATAGTGCAGCGCGCGGCCGAGTTCGGAATCGCGCAACAAGGGAAAATCCGCTTTGCGGTGGCTCAGGCCGGCGGCTCGGCCGGACTTCGAACCGTTTACGGCCGGCCAGGTCAACGCGCGCCCGCCAGCGTGGTGCCTGTCTGTTCCTCGCTGAGCTTGTCGCGCATACGCAGACCGCTGCCCCCGCGCCGCACCAGCACAATTTCGCTGATAACGCACAGGGCGATTTCCTCCGGGGTGCGCGCACCCAGGTCGAGGCCGGAGGGTGCCATCACGCGCTTGAGCTGGTGCTCACCAAAACCTTCCTGACGCAGGTAGTCGAGCACCAGACGCGAGCGTTTGCGACTGGCGATCAGCGCGATGTAATCCGCCTTGGAGGACAGGGCCCGCCGGATCGATTCGTGGTCGCCCTTGTGCTGGGTGGCGATAACGACGAAATCACCCGGACCGGGCTGCAGCTGTTCGTAATCCAGATCGTCGCTTATCAGTCGGGTCGCCTTCGGGTACTGGTCCCGCTCGACGCCGGGATCATTGACCACCACCTTCAGGTCCAGCAGATCCCCCATCAGACACAGGCACTCCGCGACCCGGCCGTGCCCCATGATCCACAGCGTGGGTCTCGGCAACAGCGGTTCCACGTAGACACGCATACTGCCTCCACAGGGCATGCCGGCACCCAGCATTTCATCGTTGAGATCGATGTCGATGACAGCGGTTTCGCCCGATTCCATGCACTCCAGCGCCGTGCTGCAGGTGGTCGACTCGGCACAGCCGCCGCCGACCCAGCCGGCCACCATGCGCCCCTGGCGGTCGATCACCGCCTTGGACCCGGTCTTCGCCGACACCGAACCCTCGGTCTCCACCACGGTGGCAATGGCGAACGGACTGCCGCCCGCGCGCAGTTCCTGGATGACGTCGAAGATGTCTCTGGTCATGATTCAGTCTCTGTTTTCAACCGCCAATTCTAAGGAACCTCTGATTAATCCGTCATTCCGGCGCATGCCGGAATCCATAGCGTTGAATTCACTGGATCCCGGCATGCGCCGGGATGACGAGAAGCGAATTAATCAGAAGTTCCCTAACCGCGAATACCCTCAGGCCATAACTGACGCTGCGGGCACTGTTGTCCCACAAACGCAGGATCGCCGTCATTGCGGCTTCCGCCGGAATGACGATGCAGGGATCATTTGCCGATGCGGATGTCATGTTTCAACCTCAGCTCCTTTTGTACGTCCACGAAATCAGTCTATTGACTCAAGACGGTAAAAACTTCGTGAGACAGTAGTGACGCTGAGAGTATTCGCGGTCAAGCCTGTGACCACTCGACTCAGCGACCCGCTGTTGCGCGATCTGCGGTGTCAACCTCGCCGGAACCCAGCCGGTGCAGCAGGCGCTGGTAGTCCTCCGGTGTATCGAGATCGAACACCACGTGATCGTTGTCCATCTCATGCCACACGACGAGCTGCGGATGAGCGTCGATGTAGCGCCGGCAACCCAGGCCAGGTCCGCCAGCCAGAATCGCATCACGGTGTTCATGCGCCAGGATTACCGGGTTGCCGCGCCGCCCCTGCCAGGCAGGTATCAACACCGAACCCGGGCGCTGGTGCTCGAAAGCGTGCACCAGGCAATCGATGTCCTCGACGCGCAACAGCGGCTGGTCAGACAGACACACCATGATGCCCTTGCAGGGTTCGCTCAGCGCCTCCAGGCCACAATGCACCGAGGTCATCTGGCCTTCCCGGTATCGCTCATTGCTCACCAGTCGGAGCGGGAGGTCAGCGAGCAGCGCGCGCGCAGTCTGCTCCTCATGACCGAGCACCGCCACAATCTCGCCAATCTCGCTGTTGGCCAGCGTGCTGGCTATGCGCCGCAACAAGGGCACGCCGGCCACCGGCAGGGTCATCTTGTTGCCCGGCCCCATGCGACGCGATTCGCCCGCCGCCAGCAGTATGGCCGAGACACCGCTCATACCCTGCCCGCCTCGGCCCTGGGACAGGCTGCCGGTGACCGATGAAGACACGACTGACATCCCGCGCTGCCCAAACAACACTCCTGTTGCGGCCCAGCCAGCCACGCGCTGCCGGGATCGAACTGCCGAAGCCTGTATTGCATACTGCCCACTGCCGCCTCAGGGTGGAGTTACCGGAGCCGAAGACATGCCGTTGTACGCAAGCCTGGCGTCGACCAACGCCGGTTGCGCCGTGCCCAGCATAGCAGCTGCGCGCCGCCGGCCGGATGAGTGGCGGGCGGAACTGCCTGGGTCGGCGCAGTCACCCCGTCACGGCATGTCAGGCGGCACCGGGTTACTGAAGAACCGCTTAACTTTATCGAAAAACCCCTGCGCCGGTTCCATCTGCGCTGGCGACGGTGGCGGCAGCGAAGCCTCGGCTTGCGCACTGGCCTGCGCCTCCAGCCTGGACGCGCGCCGTTCCACATCGTGGCGCAACGCCAGCAGATCGGGATTGCCCGGGTTCACCATCAGACCCCGGGCGACGTACCTGCGGGCCTTGTCCACCTCATTGTTCGCCAGCGCGCTTTGGATGAGACTGGTGTAGCGTGCGGCGATGCGCTGTATGCCGGCGCGCGCACCCTGATGCTGCGGCGCCAGCTTCAGCACCTGGCGATAGAAGTGATAGGCGCTGTTGCGCTGCGGCACGGTCAGACGATCCTCCCACAGAGCCCGCTCCGCCCTGACCATCAGGTCGCTGATACGTTGCTGCGCGGCGCCGGGCTGTTGCGCCTCCGGCTGCGCAATTGACGCCAGCGCCCCAGCCGCTGCGCCAGTCTGCGCTGGTGGGGCTGGAGCTATCACCGGCTCAATGGCAGCCGGCGTGCCGGAATCGGCTGACTGCGCGACCGACGCAGCGCTGTCCTGCGGTTCAATGGGTGCGGGGGCCGGCTGCGTGGCCGCAGGGCTGCCAGAGTCAGCTGCCGCAGCTGAGGTCGTGTCCGGGCCTTGTTCCGGCTCCGCTTCCCCGCTCACGCTGTCCGCTGCAGGCTGCTCCGCCACAATGGGGAACTCGAGCGCGGCGACTGCGCCGCTGTCAATCACACCGTCCTGATCCGTGCCAGGCTCGTTGTGCAGCTGAGGGTCCTGGCCGTCTGGCGCTGCCGCCATGCTGAGCCCGTCGGACGCCGCGCCTTGCAGAGCCTCCTGCGCCGAGGCGCTGTCTGACGATCCGGCCGCGGACGCCTCGCTATTGCGGTCCGCATTGACGTCAGGGTCGAGCGGCTCTGACACCATCGGACGATCCGATGATGGCCACGGCGCTACGAGTTCCGCAACCACTAGCGCGCCGCCCGCCGGAGCCGGCACCTGCTGTGCCGCTGCCGGTTCGTCAGGCGCGCCCTTGTCGTGCTCCTCACCGGACATCAACAACAGGCCCGAAACCACTACCGCGAGCACTGCCAGCGGTGCACCGGCGTAGCCCACAACACGGTCGTGCAACAGCGCCAAACCGTTCGCAAAGCGCGGTTTGCGTCCTGCTGCGGAGCGCGGCGCGGTGGCGAGTGGTGCGACGATTGGGACGCGGGGCACCGCGGGCTGCACGTCGGTCGCAGCAGCTGCCGCCGTATTGCCTGCCGGCGCAGCTTCCACAACTCCGGATGGCGCACTCTGGGCGGCGTCATCCGGCGGCTCCGCCACCGCAGCCGGCGCAGCGCTATCCCGAGCGCAGGCGGCCTGCGGGGCCACCGCCCGGGGAGCGCTCTGATCAACCGGTATCGACACACCCCGGGACTGCACCCGCCTTTGCGCGCCCGCTGTTGCCCGATCAGCTCGGGCCAGCGCAGGACCCGCGTCTGGCTCCGCCGCAGTCTGTGCGTCGACCGGCGGCAGGTCTTGCTGCACTGTGCGGTGCGGCGCCGCGGTCGCCACCGCCTGCCCGGCGGCGTCGCCCTGGTCCTCGCTCCACGCGGCGTTGAGCATATCGACACAGGCCTGGAAGCTGCTCTCGGCCGTGGATCCGGGAAGTTCCTCCAGCCAGTGTTTCAACACTTTCACACAGTCGAAGCAATCCAGGCGGCGTTTCTTCTCGGTACTGCCATACAGCAGCAGGCGGCTGCAGACCTTGTTGATCTGGCGGGGAAATCCCTCGGTAAAGCGATGGATCATGCGATAGCTGCGTGCGTCGAACGCCGGCTCCCCGCTCCAGCCGGCACGCTCCAGGCGATGATCGATATAGGCGCGTGTCTCAGCGAGGCTCAACGGTTCGAGATGACAGGCCGCAACCAGGCGCTGATACAGCGGTCGCATCGCCGCTGCCCGCACCATCTCGAGCAGCTGTTCCTGGCCCACCAGAAAGATCTGCAACAGCGGTCGTGCATTCAGTTGCAGATTACCGAGCAGACGCAGCTCCTCCAGCGCTGACACGGGCAGATCCTGGGCCTCGTCAATGAGCAGCAGGGTACGCCTGCCCTTGTTCGACTGCGCGACCAGGAACTGGCGCAGCTGGTGGAGCATGCCGGCCTTGTCCTGCGCCTCGATACTCACGCCCAGGGACAGGCAAATCAGCCGCAACAGCTCGTCGGCCTGTAACTGGGTGCTGATCAGTTTTGCCACCAGGGTCCTGGTACCGTTCAGCTCGGAATGAAACTGTTCGATCAGGGTGGTCTTGCCGGTGCCCGGCAGCCCGGTCACCATGATGAAACCTTCGCCCTGCCGCAGAGCGTACTGCATGTACGCAAGTGCGCGGGCATAACACTGGTGCCGGAAACAGAACGCCGGATCGGGCGTCAGTCGGAAAGGATCAGCATGCAGCTGGTAAAACGCGTGATACATGGTCAACCCGTTATGTATCAACTAACAACAGCGTTATTAGTTTTTCTTTAATTATCAGTCTAACAGGGTATATGCAGGGCCAGGTCTCCGAGGAATCAGCAGTAAAACCCGCCTTTGATCACTATTTCTACACCCTTTCGCGAGCAAACACCAGCCGTGCCCCGCGGCCTGGCGATCGGCGCAGTCTATCTCAGTCGGGACGGCAGGGTCTGGGTAAAGGTGCCGTCGTTGTTGTTGGTGGAGATCATCTGCCCGGAGATTCCGGTGTAGACTCCGGTGCCGCCGACAATACTGATGGCAGACGATCCCTGCTCCGCTTCGCGTCCGGCCACCTGAATGCTGCCGTCGTCGAATGTCAGCGTCCACTGGCACTGGTAGCTGTGATCGATGCGGGTGCGAATGCACACGCCGCTGTTGTTGCCGATAGCCGCACCGCCCTCATCCAGCAGCGGCTGATCGAACACCACCGTATCGCCGACCGAGTCTCCCGGCTCACCCAGGTCCACCAGCGTCGCCGGCTGTGCTCTTGCATCGGCGATGGTAACCAGCGTCCGGTAATCCGTGACTGTGCACCCTGTCGCGGCGACACCAGCGGTCATCAGCAAAGCCCGTGTGACAGACCCGTTACCTGTGTTCATAAGCAAGCTCAATCGCGTATGTGAATAATGAATAGCCAGCCGAACGTCACTGAAAAGTTGTCGCAAAATAATAGCGGATGATCATGCTCACCTCGCGTAGGTTGGGCTGAGTGTAGCGAAGCCCGACAAGACGGCTGCAGCCAAAACCCAACGTTGGGCTTCGCAACGCTCAGCCCAACCTACCGTTCTACCGATTCTGGCTTGAGGTACATCAACCGGTTTGTTGTTCGATCAGCGACGGATCATCATTTCGGGGGCTGTTAACCCGGCGGCTGACCGGAAAGGTTTCCAGCTGCCCGGAAAACGGGACCAGCAGGGCGTCCAGCTGCGCACGGTTGAAATGTTCTGTATTCAGCCAGCTGTTGTACTGCGCCGGGTTCAGAATCACCGGCATACGCGCGTGAATCTTCTGCATGGCCGGGCTGGCTGCCGTGACAATGATGGAACAGCTGTCAAACCCCTCGCCGTCCCGCTCCCAGCGGTCCCAGAGCCCGGCGAAAGCGAACACCTGGTCCCCCGGCACGCGGATATGGTACGGCACCTTCGCATCTCCCTCCCGCCGCCACTCATAAAAGCCGCTGGCCGGAATCAGGCAGCGTTTGTGTCTGAAGGCTTCCCGGTAGGTCGGCTTGTCCGCGACCGTCTCCGCACGCGCATTGATGGTGGAGTATTTCGTCTGCGCTTCCCTTGACCAGTGAGGCACCAGTCCCCAACGCGCCTGCAGCAGTTCCCTGCCCGACGGCGTGTTACGCACTATCGGCACCGCCTGGCTCGGGGCGATGTTGTAGCGCGGTCGGAGCGCGGACAGATCGAACGTCAGGTGTTCGATCTCGAACAGATCAACCAGGGCCTGCGCATCGGTAGCAAGGGTATAACGGCCGCACATAGAGAACGCCTGTCGTTCGAGCTCATGGTACCTGCTGTTCACCGAAGGGTAAACGGAAGCCACAGAAAGCGGCGCTCAGGGCATTCCCGCAAGCGCTGACCCGGCACCCCGTCGGGCGCAGACAATACATCGATTTTTTCGAATCTTTAACAACTTCTCTTCGTCTTTTATATATTTCAGTTCAGCGCTAGGATGGCGCCATGTTGCAGCATCCCGGTGCTGCCAGTGAAACACCAGCCACGTTAGCAACAGGAGTAAAGCGTAATGATCACTGTGAACTCGTTACTGTACGGCGTTCTTGCCGGTCTGATCAGCCTGAAAGTCATCCTGTTAGCCGCCGCTGCCGTATTGCTCGTGCATGGACTGACGGAGCGCGCTCGGCAACGCAGGCTCGCGCCGGGGCCGGTGAGACACCGCAGGCTGGACGTACGCGCCTGAAAGGTCGCGCGGGACCTGAACGGAATGACACCCAAGCGCACAGCGACGCTGGCCGGCATTGCGGCAACAACGGCACTGCTGGCCGGCCTGTGGTGGCTGATAGCCGACGGCCATCCAGAGGCCTGGCTGGTCGGTGTGCCGGCAGTGGCACTGGCCGCCCTGGCCAGTGCCCGGCTGAGTGGCGGCGCACGGCAAAGGTTCTCACTGGCGGGCTGGCCGGGTTTCATCGCCCTGTTCCTGCGCGAGTCGCTCGCCGGCGGCCTTGACGTCGCGCGCCGTACCCTGGGACGGCGACTGCATATTCAACCGGGATTCGGCAGCTATCGCACGCGGCTGCAGGATCCCCGCGCGCGCATTCTGCTGACGAACTGCATAAGCCTGTTGCCGGGCACGCTGGCCGCGGACCTGGATGGCGATCGGATTGAACTGCATCTGCTCGACAGCAGAGACAATCCCGACCCGCAGCTGCAGCGACTCGAGCAGGCCATCGCCGGGCTGTTCGGTATCCGGCTGGAGACGCCCGATGTCTGAACTGCTGGCGGTTTCGGCACTGACCCTGATGTGCACCCTGTTCCTGGGTCTGCTGCGCGTGCTGCGCGGTCCAGGCCCCGGTGACCGGATGCTCGCCGCCCAGCTGATCGGCACGTCCGGTGTGGGCATGCTGTTGCTGCTCGGCGTGCTGCTCGAGCAGCCGGCCCTGATCGACGTCGCGCTGATACTGGCGCTGCTGGCTGCGGTCGCGGCGGCCGCCTTCACCGGGCAGCCGCGGGAGACGAACCATGATTGATGCGCTCTCTGCTGTGCTGATACTGCTCGGCCTGGCTTTCTACCTGGCCGGCAGCATCGGCTTGCTGCGCCTGCCGGACCTCTATTCGCGGCTGCACGCCCTGACCAAAGCCGACAATCTGGGCCTGGGCCTGTTGACAGCCGGCCTGGCGCTTCACTCGCAAGAGCTGTTCACCGCCGCCAAGCTGCTGCTGATCTGGCTGGCGGTACTTGCTGCCGGTGCCGCCAGCGCCCACTTGATTGCGCGCCACGCCCGCCGCCAGGAGACAGGAGCGTGAACACGCCGATTCTGCTGGCCTTCGACGGGTTGCTACTGATCTCGATCGTGAGCCTGGCCTGGGCCGCACTCGCGAGCCGCGATGCGCGCCGCAGCATCATTTTATTCATGGCGTTCGGACTGATCCTGGCGGTGGCCTGGGGCCGACTGCTGGCGCCCGATGTCGCACTCGCAGAGGCGGCGATTGGCGCCGGCCTTTCCGGTGCCCTGCTGCTGGCCGCGGTGGGCGGGCAGCAAGGCGGGCGCAGCACCAACAGCCGGGATCCGGAGCCCGCTGACGTGCCGCCGGCGCTGCGGTGGGCAGTCACGCTGTTGTGCGCCGTACTGGCCGGCATACTCGGCTGGTCCCTGCTGGCGGGGTTCGCCAATAGCGCCAGGGACACGCTTGCCCAGGCCGTCGCCGCCAACCTGGCGACCAGCGGCGTCAGCAATCCGGTGACTGCGGTGCTGCTGAACTTCCGTGCCTACGACACCCTGCTGGAACTGGCGGTGCTGCTGACGGCCGTGCTGGGCATCTTCGCCCTCGGCCAGGCACGACCGGGCTACCGCTTCGCCGGCCCGGTATTCGACAGCCTGGTGCGCTGGCTGGTGCCGGTCCTGATTCTCACCGCCGGCTACCTGTTATGGGTTGGCGCCCATGCGCCGGGCGGTGCATTCCAGGCCGGTGCCACACTCGCGGCCGCTGCGGTGGTGTTGCGCCTGGCGGGCCGCTCGCACATCGGTTTACCCACCGGCAACGCGCTGCGCCTGGTCATGGTCGCCGGCGTAGCGGTGTTCCTGCTGGTCGGTCTGGCGCTGCTGGTGCTCGGTCGGCCGTTTCTCGGTTACCCGCCGGCGTGGGCCGGCGTCCTGATCCTGGTGATCGAGAGCGCCGCCATGCTGAGCATCGCCACCGCCCTGGCGCTGGCGTTTATCGGCGGCAGACCGCAGGCATCTTGGCAGGCGACGGGCGCCACTGAATCCGTACTACCCGCCGCGGCGACCACGGCGGCACGACCCCAAGACGGCTCCGGCACCACCACCCCTGCCACCTCCAAGGAGGAGCAAAGCCAATGCTGACTGCCCAGTGGCTGTATGGCCTGACCGGTTGTCTTATCGTGGCACTCGGACTGCGCGCCGCCTTGCTGCAGCCCGCATTGCTGCAGCGCATAGTGGCCGTCAATGTCATGGGTTCGGGCGTATTCCTGATGCTGATTGCGGCCGCCTACCGGGGTCCCGGAGTGGCGCCGGATCCGGTGCCGCATGCCCTGGTGCTGACGGGCATTGTGGTCGCGGTGAGCGCCACCGCACTGGCACTGGCCCTGGTGCGGCGCCTGCACGCGGAGCCCGGCGATGACTGACGCCCTCATCTGGCTGATTGCGCTGCCGCTGGCCGGCGCACTGGCGACACTGCTGCTGCCCCGTGCTGCCGGCGCCGTCGTTATTGCAAGCGGACTGGGCACTTGCGTCGCCGCCGGCGCGCTACTCTATGGCGTGGCCACGCACGGCCCGCTGCAGTATGCGATCGGCGGCTGGTCGGCCGGGCTCGGCATCGCGCTGCGCGCCGACGGTCTGTCGGCCCTGCTGGTGATGATGACCGCCCTGGTGGCGCTGGCGGCCAGTGTTTACTCCAGTGCCTATTTCAACACTGCCCGCCAACGCGCCCGCTTCGGACCGTTGTGGCTGCTGTTATGGACCGCATTGAATGCCCTGCTGCTGTCCGGCGACCTGTTCAACCTCTACGTTACCCTGGAGTTGCTGGGGCTGAGCGCCGTGGCACTGGCAGCACTCGCAGGCAGCACCGCTGCCGTCCAGGCGGCGCTGCGCTATCTGCTGGTCGGACTGCTGGGCTCGATGCTGTTTCTGGCCGGGGTGAGCCTGATCTATGCCGGCTACGGGACGCTGGACCTGGCAGCGCTGGCGCAGCTTGTCGAAGCCGGGCCGGCGGTATGGCCGGCACTGACCCTGATGACTGCCGGCCTGCTGCTGAAGACGGCGCTGTTCCCCCTGCATTTCTGGCTGCCGCCGGCGCACGCCAGCGCACCGGCTCCGGTCAGCGCGGTGCTTTCGGCCCTGGTGGTCAAGGCGGCCTTCTATCTGGTGTTGCGCCTGTGGCTGGATGTGTTTGCGGACGCCGTGACAACCGCGGCCACCGCTCTGCTCGGCGTTCTGGGTGCCGGTGCCGTGCTGTGGGGCTCCTGGCGCGCGCTGCAAGCCGAGCGGCTCAAGCTGCTGGCGGCCTATTCGACCGTCGCCCAGCTGGGTTACCTGTTCATGTTCTTCCCCGTGCTGCAGGCCTTGCCGCCCGGTCCGGCCCGCGACCTCGCGGCGGGTGGCCTGGTGATACTGGCCCTGACTCACGGTTTCGCCAAGGCCGGGCTGTTCCTTGCAATCGGTGTCATACAGCAGCGTTCCGGTCACGACACTATCCGCGAGCTCGACGGCACCGCCCAGCGCCTGCCGGCCACCACCTTTGCCATTGCACTGGCCGGCGTGGCCCTGATCGGCCTGCCGCCCAGTGGCGCCTTTCTCGGCAAGTGGCAGCTGCTGGCCGGGTCTTTCGCCACCGGCCAGTGGTGGTGGATTGTGGTGACTGCCATCGGCTCGCTGCTGGCCGCGGCGTATACCTTCCGGCTGCTGGGCCACGCCTTTGGCCATCGGCCCTATCCGACCCAGGTGGTGACGTTGGCGCGCGAGGAATGGCCAGCGCTGCTGCTCGGCGCTGCGGCGGCGGTGCTGCTGGGCCTCGCGGGCGCCCCCGTGTGGACACTGCTGGAGGCGAGCGCATGAACCTGGACACTTGGCTGCCATTGCTGGTGGTGGCGAGCTCCCTGCTGCCCGGGCTGGTGATATTCTTTCTGCGCGAGAGCAGCCACCGGCTGCGCACGGTGCTCAACCTCGGCGGTGCCGGCCTGAAGCTGCTGCTGGTCGGCATCATGATCTGGGGCGTGTTTCACCAGCATGTCTACGAGACGCGCTGGACGCTCGCACCCGGCCTCGACCTGGTGCTGCATGCCGATACGCTGTCGGTGTTGTTCGTCACCCTGTCCACCGTGCTATGGCTGGTGACCACCGTCTACGCCGTCGGCTACCTGGAGAAATCACCGCACCGCAGCCGCTTTTTCGGTTTCTTCAGTCTGTGCGTTTCGGCCACCGTCGGCCTGGCGCTGGCGGGCAACCTGTTTACTTTTGTCATTTTCTACGAGCTGTTGACGCTGGCGACCTACCCCCTGGTCGCCCACCGCGGCACACCGGAGGCGCTGCGCGGTGCGCGTATCTATCTCACCTACACCCTGGCCGGAGGTGTGCTGCTGCTCATCGGCACCGTCTGGTTGCACGTGATCGCCGGACCGGCGCCGTTCGTCGAAGGCGGCATACTGAGCCGCCTGCCGGTCGAATACCATCCGCAGCTCAAGGTGATTTTCGTGCTGTTGCTGGTCGGTCTTGGCGTCAAGGCGGCACTGGTGCCGCTGCACGGCTGGCTGCCGCAGGCCATGGTCGCGCCGGCACCGGTGAGCGCCCTCCTGCACGCGGTCGCCGTGGTCAAGGCCGGCGCTTTCGGTATCGTGCGCGTGGTCTACGACGTCTACGGTGTACAGTTCGCTGACCAGCTGGGACTGCTTATCGCGTTGGGTATCGCGGCTTCCATCACCATTGTGTACGGGTCGGTCAAGGCACTGTCCCAGGACAACCTGAAGAAACGGCTGGCCTACTCGACCGTGAGCCAGGTGTCCTACATCGCGCTGGGCACGGCCATCCTCGGACCGGTCGGCACCATCGGCGGCATTGTGCATCTGGTGCACCAGGGCATCATGAAGATCACCCTGTTCTTCAGCGCCGGCAACTACGCCGAGACGCTGGGCATTCACAAGGTCAGCGAGATGAACGGTGTCGGTCGTCGCATGCCGGCGACCACCCTGGCCTTCAGTGTCGCCGCGCTGGGCATGATCGGTGTTCCGCCGGTGGCGGGCTTCGTCAGCAAATGGTACCTGGGTCTCGGGGCCGTGGAGGCCGGCATGGCTGCCTGGGTGATGCCGGTGCTGCTGGCCAGCAGTGCGCTCAATGCGGCCTATTTTCTGCCGGTGCTGTACCGGGCCTGGTTCCGCGACGCCGGCCCCGCCTGGCCGGCAGAACACATTCCGGCGGCGCGTTTCGAAACCACCGGGGCGTTGTTGTGGCCGCCGGTGATAACCGCCACGCTGGCGCTCGCCGCCGGTCTGTTTGCCGCCGCCCCGTACAGTCCCCTGGAGTGGGCGGAGCTGATCGCCCGGCGGGAGTATGGCCTGTG
>CBDTYI010000015.1:0-18537 GCA_965364565.1 uncultured Gammaproteobacteria bacterium
TGTGCAGTCACTGGGCGGCAGCAACGAGTTTCTCCAGCGTGCGTCTCGAGAGCGCCTCGCCGCGCTCGGTATGAGCCAAGCGCAGATCCGCGAGATCGCCGCATCAAGGCGGGCTGTGCAGCGGGTGCGCGTTCTCGCCAGGCAGGACGGCATTGTGCACGCGCTCAATGCGCGCGAAGGCATGTACGTGGAACCCAAAATGGAAATCATGACACTGGCCGACCTGTCCAGCATCTGGTTGCTGGTGGACGTGTTCGAGCGCCAGGCCGAATGGGTTGCGGTGGGCCAGCCGGCCGAGGTGCGACTGGCCTATCTGCCCGGGCGGGAATGGGAAGGCGAAGTGGAGTTCGTCTACCCCACTATCGATCCGAAGACGCGCACCCTGCGCGCGCGGCTGCGCTTCGACAACCCCGACGAGGTGCTCAAGCCGGATATGTATGCGGACGTGCGGATTTATGCCGGACCCAAGCCCGACGTGCTCAGCATCCCGCGCGAAGCGCTGATCAGGACCGGGCATGCCGAGCGCGTCATCGTGGCGCTGGGGGACGGCAGGTTCAGTGCGCGGGCGGTGGTCTCCGGCATGGAATCCGGCGACTGGGTGGAGGTCGTCAGCGGGCTTGCGGACGGCGACCGGGTGGTGGTATCCGGCCAGTTCCTCATTGATTCGGAAGCCAGCCTGAGAGCGAGTTTCGGCCGCATGGGCAGCGACAGTCCGCCCGACGCTTCGGTGCTGTCACGCGCCGCCCTAAGCGGCACCGGCACGGTGCTGCGTCTCTACCCCGGGGAGCGCAAGCTGCACATTGACCACGCCCCCATCGAGGCACTCGGCTGGCCGGCCATGGCCATGGATTTCGCTCTCAGCGACAACGTCGACCTGACTGATGTCGTTGCCGGTATGACGGTGCGGTTCACGCTGCTCAAGGACGCCTCGGGCGGCTACCGCATCGATTCGCTCCAGCGGCAGGAATGAAACCATGATCGCCGCCATCATCCACTGGTCGATCCGCAACCGCCTGCTGGTGTTGCTGCTGACCGCCTTTCTCGTCGCCGGTGGTGTCTATTCGCTGCGCAACATACCCCTGGACGCCATTCCGGACCTGTCCGACGTGCAGGTGATCATCAAGACCAGCTACCCGGGGCAGGCTCCTCAACTGGTCGAGGATCACGTCACCTACCCGCTGACCACTACCATGTTGTCGGTGCCCAAAGCCACCGTGGTGCGCGGCTACTCCTTTTTCGGTGATTCCTATGTCTATGTGCTGTTCGAGGACGGCACCGATCTGTACTGGGCCCGTTCCCGCGTGCTGGAGTACCTGAGTCAGGTGCAGGACCGCCTGCCCGCGTCCGCCTCCACCGCTCTGGGTCCGGATGCAACCGGCGTCGGCTGGGTGTTCGAGTACGCCTTGGTGGACCGCAGCGGCCAGCACGATATTTCGCAGCTGCGCAGCCTGCAGGACTGGTTTCTGAAGTTCGAGCTGCAGACGGTGCCGGGCGTCTCAGAGGTCGCAACGGTGGGCGGCATGGTCAAGCAATACCAGGTGGTGGTGGATCCGGATCGCCTGCGCGCTTACGGCATACCCCTGTCCAGCGTCAGGACAGCGATACAGCGCGGCAACCAGGAGGTCGGTGGGTCGGTCATTGAAATGGCGGAAGCCGAATACATGGTACGTGCCACCGGCTACATTCAGGGACTGGAGGAACTGCGCCAGATTCCGCTCGGCATGAACGCCAACGGCACACCGGTGTCGCTGGACGATGTGGCCGAGGTTCGGCTCGGCCCGCAGCTGCGTCGCGGCGTCGCCGATCTCGACGGCGAGGGCGAAGTGGTCGGCGGTATTGTCGTGATGCGCTGGGGCGAAAACGCGCTGGCGACCATCGAGGCGGTCAAGGCCAGACTTGCGGAGCTGCGCAAGAGTCTGCCGGACGGGGTGGAAATCGTCACTACCTATGACCGCTCTGACCTGATCGGGCGCGCCATAGCGACGCTGCAGGAAAAGCTGATCGAAGAGTTCGTGATTGTCACCCTGGTCTGCGCCCTGTTCCTGTTCCACCTGCGCTCTTCCCTGGTGGTGATTCTGAGCCTGCCGGTCGGTATTCTGGTGGCGTTCATGGTCATGTTCGCCCAGGGCGTGAACGCCAACATCATGTCGCTGGGCGGTATCGCCATCGCCATCGGGACCATGGTGGACGCGGCGATCGTCATGATCGAGAACGCGCACAAACACATCGAACAAGGTGGCATCAATAAGCACAACCGCTGGGAGCTCATCGCCAGGGCAGCGTCGGAAGTCGGTCCGGCGCTGTTCTTCTCGCTGTCGATCATCACGCTGAGCTTTCTGCCGGTGTTCACCCTCGAGGCGCAGGAAGGTCGCCTGTTTGCGCCGCTGGCCTTTACCAAGACCTACGCCATGGCGGCGGCGGTGGGCCTGTCGATTACCCTGGTGCCGGTGCTGATGGGCTATTTCATCCGCGGCCGCATTGTGGCCGAGCACCGCAACCCGATAAACCGGGCGCTGATTGCCCTCTACCGGCCACTGATCAACTGGATACTGAAAATGCCTGCCAGCGTGCTGGTGGTTGCTCTGCTGGTGGCTGCATCCATGGCCTGGCCACTGAGCGGCTGGTGGCCTCTGGGCGGCAAGCTCGGTTCGGAGTTCATGCCGCCGCTCGACGAGGGCGACCTGCTGTACATGCCGACCACCTTCCCCGCCATATCGGTGGGCAAGGCGCAGGAGCTGCTGCAGCAGACTGACAAGCTGATCAAGACCGTGCCGGAGGTGGAGCGGGTGTTCGGCAAGGTGGGTCGCGCCGATACCGCTACCGATCCGGCGCCGCTGACCATGATCGAAACCACGGTATTGCTCAAGCCGCGGGACCAGTGGCGGGACGGGATGACGCCGGAGAAACTCAAGCAGCAACTGAACCAGGTGGTGAACATACCGAGCCTGTCCAACACCTGGATTCCGCCCATCAAAACGCGTATCGATATGCTGGCGACCGGGATCAAGACACCCGTCGGTATCAAGGTGGCTGGCGAGGATCTGTCGGTTATCCAGGACATCGACGAACAAATCGAGTCGCTGTTGAAAGCGGTTCCGGGCACCGCCTCGGTATTTTCCGAACGGGTTGCCGGTGGTCGCTATGTGATGGTCGATATCGACCGTGTCGCGGCGTCCCGCTTCGGTCTGAACATCGCCGACGTGCAGGAGATCGTGCGCACCGCGGTCGGTGGGATGAACGTCGCGGAAAGCGTCGAGGGACTGGAACGCTATCCCATCAACCTGCGTTATACGAGCGATGTCCGTGATTCGCTGACGCGCCTGGAGGCCCTGCCAATCGTCACGCCCGCAGGCGCCCATATCACCCTCGGCGACGTCGCGACGGTCGAAATCAGGGACGGGCCCGGCGTGATCAAGAGCGAGAATGCGCGGCCCAACGGCTGGACCTATGTGGATATCGAGGGGCGCGA
Source organism: uncultured Gammaproteobacteria bacterium (assembly GCA_965364565.1). Classification (GTDB taxonomy): domain Bacteria; phylum Pseudomonadota; class Gammaproteobacteria; order DSM-19610; family DSM-19610; genus Thiogranum. The sequence continues at coordinate 3,470 of CBDTYI010000015.1, forward strand.
CATCGGCTCTTACGTGGAGGAGGCGCGCAGCCTGCTTGCTGAGCAACTGGAACTGCCGCCGGGTTACTCGCTGAGCTGGTCCGGCCAGTACGAATACATGGCGCGCGCCAAGCAGCGGCTGCAGCTGGTGATTCCCGTGACCGTGGCCATCATCGTTCTGCTGTTGTACATGAACTTCGGCCGAGCCGCCGAGGTGCTGATTATCCTCGGCACTTTGCCGCTGGCGCTGGTGGGCGGGTTCTGGTTACTGTACTGGTTGGACTATGATCTGTCGGTCGCGGTCGGGGTCGGCTTCATCGCCCTGGCCGGTGTGGCAGTGGAAATCGGTGTGGTGATGCTGCTGTACCTCAACCAGGCCTATCGGCGCCACGAGGATCGTGCGCGGACCGAGAATCGGCCCGTTGATATCGCCCTGTTGCGCGAAGCGGTAATCGAGGGCGCCTTGCTGCGCGTCAGACCGATCATGATGACGGTCGCCACGGTGATTGTGGGCCTGCTGCCCGTTATGCTCGGCAGTGGCACCGGCTCCGAGGTCATGCGCCGCATCGCCGCACCCATGGTCGGGGGTATGGTCAGCGCGGTGGTATTGACGCTGCTGGTGATTCCAGCTGCGTTTCTGATCTGGCACCGCAGCCGGATTCGTGGGGACTGATATCCTGCCGGAATGACAAAGTGTCGGGCAGTATGGCATGACCTTTGCTGCCCACAGCCGTATCAGGACCATCGTCTGCCGGGCACGACTGCCCCGCAGTTGCTGAACTCGACTGCGCGAAACCAGTCAAAATCAAGGCCCGGTAGCGGGCCGGCGCAGCTTACAGATGCTGTGGGAGGGAGCGCTCATGGAAGACCATACTTTGACGGTGATCGACAACAAGACCGGTAAACGCATCGAGTTGCCAGTCAGAAAGTCGACGCAGGGGCCCGGTGCCGTCGACATCACGCGCTTTTTCAGCGAGACCGGGTACTTCACGTACGATCCCGGTTTTCTCTCTACAGCCAGCTGCCACAGCGCGCTGACCTATCTCGACGGTGAACAGGGACAGTTGCTGTATCGCGGCTACCCCATCGAGCAACTGGCGGAACACAGCAGCTTCCTGGAAGTCGCCTACCTGATGCTGTATGGCGAACTCCCGACCCGGGCGGAGCTCGACGCTTTCAGTTACATCATCGTGCATCACAGTATGCTCAATGAGGCACTGAAGAGTTTCTATCGCGGCTTCTATCACGACGCGCACCCGATGGCCATTATGGTCGGTGTGGTCGGGTCGTTGTCGGCGTTTTATCACGACTCGACCGATATCAGTAACCCGCGCCACCGCGAAATTGCCGCGCACCGTCTGATCGCCAAGATGCCCACTATCGCCGCGGCCAGCTACAAGCACTCCATCGGGGAACCGCAGGTATACCCCAGCAACAGTCTCAGCTACACCGGCAACCTGCTGAACATGATGTTCTCCATACCCTGCGAGAAATACGAGCTCGATCCGATCGCGGAACGGGCCTTGGACCTGATCTTCATTCTGCATATCGATCACGAACAGAACGCGAGTACTTCAACCGTGCGGCTGGCCGGCAGCTCGGGAGCAAATCCGTTTGCCTGCGTGGCGTCGGGTATCGCCGCCCTGTGGGGGCCGGCACACGGAGGCGCCAATGAGGCCGTGCTCAGCATGCTGCAGGAGATCGGCGACGTAAAACGCATCCCTGAATTCGTGGCGCGAGCCAAGGACAGGAACGACCCGTTCCGGCTGATGGGATTCGGCCACCGGGTGTACAAGAACTACGATCCGCGTGCCCGTATCATCCGCCAGATGTGTCACCAGGTGCTGGAAAAGCTCGGCGATAACGACGATCCGCTGTTTGAGCTGGCGCTGCGGCTGGAGGAGATTGCCCTCAAGGATGACTATTTCATCCAACGCAAACTCTATCCCAACGTGGACTTCTATTCCGGCCTGATATACCGCGCGATCGGTATCCCGGCCAATATGTTCACGGTCATGTTCGCCATAGCGCGTACCGTCGGCTGGGTGGCCCAGTGGATGGAGATGATCGGGGAGGAAAACCAGCGTATCGGTCGGCCACGCCAGCTGTATATCGGTCCGACCCGGCGCGATTACGTCGACGTGAAGCGCCGCTAGTCAGGGAATGTCAGCCAGGCGCTCACTTGTCGTGCAGCTTTCTCAGTGAGTCCAGCAGCGCCGGATCTTCCCAGTCCCTGGTACCGATGGCGCGATAGGCGATACGCCCCTGCGGATCGATAATGAAGGTGGTCGGAAGTCCCCGCACCGGCCACTCCTGGATAACGCGGGAGTCCAGATCCAGCAACAGGGGGAATTCCACCGGATAATCGGCGGTGAAGGTGAAGATCGTGTCCTCATCCTCACCGACGTCGATAGCCAGAATCACAATATCTTCGTCCCGTATCTGTTCCCAGGCACGCTGCATCGAGGGCATTTCCTCGCGGCAGGGTGGACACCAGGTCGCCCAGAAATTCACGATGACTACCTGCCCCCGGTAGTCCGACAGGCGGTGCAGCACGCCGTCCATATCCGCGAGTGCAAACTCCGGCGCCATGGGCCGATCAGCCACGGCATGCAGCGTCGACGGAGTGTCGGCCGCCGCGCCCGGGCAGCTGACCATCAGGAGCAACAGCGTCAGCGCCAACAGCGGTGTTCCCGTCCGCAGCGCGATCATCCCGGTGGCTCCGGGTGCACATCGGCCGGGCACTCCACTCCTTCAAATCGGGCGGCGTGCCGGGTTCCTTCGCGCTGGTAGAAAAAATCCAGATCAAAGCGGGTGCCCGGCTCCAGTCCGAAACTCGTCATGCCCCAGTTATAGTCAGCCGGCTGGTATCGCTGGCGCGTCGGCAGCAGGGACCACTCAAAGGCAATGCGGGCCGCTTGCGGCAAACCGCGCGCGTCCCAGATGGCGCTCCAGCGTTCCCGGGTCAACAGGCCCTGCGTACTCCCCTGCGCGTGAACCTTCCATTCATCGAGGTCGTACGCGAGCGTCTCACCTCCCGCTGGATCGGTGTTTTCGAACAGGGTCTGAAACACGCAGTTACGGGCCAGATAGTCTGCATCCTCGGCGGCGAATCCGCGCGCCAGGAAGAAGGCGCGGGTCTGGTCCGGCAGGCGCTGTGTCAGTCGGAACAATGCCCCCTGCCCCTGCCACTCCCAGTAACGCAGTCCGGTTTCGGGAACCGCACCCCGATTGACGGGGTCGCCAACGCTGGCTGCCGTTACCAGGACGCAGAGCAGCGATAGCAATGGCACGCGCTTTCCATAATACTGGGTACGCTGCTTTTTCGCATGACTCGAGTTGATCATCACGAGCAAGTGTAGCGTATCTGTCGGGACGAAATTATGTTCGATCATGAATTCAGGCTGGCTGACGATATCTGTTACCTCAATCACGCGGCGGTGGCTCCCTGGCCACAGCGCACAGTGGACGCGGTGCAGCGCTTTGCGGCGGAAAACGGCCGGGTGGGTTCGCAACACTATGAACGCTGGCTGGAGACCGAACAACAGTTGCGTGAACAACTGAGGCAATTGCTCAATGCCGGAAGCAGTGACGAGATCGCGCTGCTGAAGAACACCTCGGAGGCGCTCTCGGTGGTCGCCCACGGGCTGGATTGGCATGCCGGCGACGAGATCGTCATCAGTGATCAGGAGTTTCCGTCCAACAGGATCGTGTGGGAATCGCTCGCACCGCTCGGAATCAAAGTGGTGCAGGTCGATATGGGGAGCGCGTCCAGCCCCGAACAGGCACTGGTTGCAGCCCTTACATCGAAAACCCGCCTGCTTTCGGTAAGCTCGGTACAGTACGCCAGCGGCCTGGTTCTGGACCTGCAACTGCTCGGCGCGGAATGCCGCCGCCGCGGCGTGGTCTTCTGTGTGGATGCGATTCAGAGTATCGGTGTAAAGCCGTTCGATGTGCAGGCCTGCCAGGCTGATTTTGTCATGGCGGATGGACACAAGTGGATGCTGGGACCCGAGGGACTCGCCGTGTTCTATTGTCGCCGCGAGTGGATTCCGCGTCTGACCCTGCGCCAGTTCGGCTGGCATATGGTAGAGGCAGTGGGTGATTATGACCGCAAGGACTGGCGACCAGCCGCGTCAGCGCGACGCTTCGAGTGTGGCAGCCCGAACATGCTGGGAGTTCATGCCCTGCACGCGAGCCTAAGTCTGCTGCTGGAGGTTGGGGTCGATCAGATATCTCATCTTGTTTCTTCAAAAGTCAGTTATCTAATTGATATATTGAATATAAAGTCTGCCGAAATAGTTTCGCCGACGGAACCGGCACGGCGCGCGGGGATTGTCACCTTCAGGGTGCCGGAGGTGGCTTCAGATGCACTGTTCCGGCACTTGCAGGCGCATGGCGTTATCTGTGCATTCAGGGGCGGTGGTATACGGTTTTCGCCGCACTTCTACACCCCGCGCTCGGTTCTGGAGCGCGCCGTCGAGCTGGCCCTGCAACTCCAAAAACTCTAGTTATTTCAGCGTATTCTGATCGGTTTTCATACTCGTCCGAAATTTGCCGCTATGTTTAGGAGATAAAGCAACGATAAAGCCGGGTTGCAGAAAGCAAACCCGGTCCCGGGGTGGCGCAGGTGTCGAGACGGACCGTCGCAGTGAGCGTGACCCCACACACTGGCAAAGGCGGAGGTTGTATGGGCTTCAATCCTGCAGCCTGGTTGGGGAAGAAGATCGTCGGCTGGCTGATTACCGAGCAGCAACCGGTCGGCCCGCCGCTGTGTGATTTCGAGCGCGTGCGTTACGAGGTTCGCCCCTGTGATGTGATCCTGGTCGAAGGCCGCAGCCGCGTTTCCGAAATTATCCGCACCGTCACCCAGAGCCCCTGGTCACACGCAGCGCTCTATATCGGGCGAATCCATGATCTCGATGACGGTGAGTTGCGCGAAAAGATTCGTTCTTTCTATGACGGCGACCCACACGAGCAGTTGATTATCGAAGCCTGGCTCGGCAAGGGCACGGTGGTGAACCCACTGAGCAAGTACCGGGGTGACTCACTGCGTATCTGCAGGGCCGGCGGCCTGTCACGCCAGGACGCCCAGCGGGTTCTTAAGTTCGCCCTGCAGCACCTCGGCTTCGAGTATGACCTGCGGCAACTGCTGGATCTGGCGCGCTTTCTGTTCCCCTACAGCGTTATTCCGCGCCGCTGGCGCTCCAGCCTTTTCGAGCACAACGCCGGCTCACCAACAAGGTCGGTCTGCTCCTCCATGATTGCGGCCGCGTTTGCGGCGGTGAGATTTCCGGTTCTCCCGGTGCTGGAGCAATGCGAGGACGGAACCTTGCGCATGGTCCCGCGCAATTCGCGTCTGTTCACACCCAGGGATTTCGACTACTCACCCTATTTCGACATTATCAAATGCCCGCATCTGGAATTCAGCAAGAACGCGTCGTATCGCAATATCCCCTGGGACAGCGACGGACGGGTCTGCAACCGCCATGGTGACTGTTTCGTCCCGGATGTGGCGGGTGGCGCCGAGGCGCTGGTCCCGAGTGACGACTGCACGCTGCGAACGAACCCGGATGGCGGCGCCGCGGTCCAACCGGTAATCGATCCGAAAGGCCGTTGACCTGCGGGGAGGCGAACAATGGCAGGAATTCTGGAAATAGTGCTTGTCGCCGGTGCCGCCTGGGCACTGTTTGTGCGCCAGGTGCGCGGCTGGGTATGGGCGGCTTCTGGCGCCCTGTACCTGGCTTTGTGGCCTGCACTGCACGACTCCAACCCCTGGTGGATGGTTCCGGCGTGGCTGTCGTTTGCCGCTGTGGTGACCGTGCTCGGTATTCCGGCACTGCGGTTGCGCTTCGTCAGCAGCGCGCTGATGCGGCGTTTTCAGCGCATGATGCCGGTCATGTCCGATACCGAGCGCGAAGCGCTGGAAGCCGGCAGCACCTGGTGGGAAGCCGACTTGTTCAACGGTCAACCGGACTGGCGCAAGCTGCTGAACCACAGAGTCCCGGTGCTGAGTGAGGCGGAGCAGGCGTTCCTCGATGGTCCGGTAAATGACCTGTGCCGCATGATCGATGACTGGCAAATCACCGAGCAGCTGCACGATCTGCCCGAACCGGTGTGGGAGTTCATGAAACAGCAGCGGTTCTTCGGCATGATCATCCCGCGCCAATACGGCGGACTGGAGTTTTCCGCGCACGCGCACTCCAGTGTCGTCATGAAACTCGCCACCCGGAGTATCTCCGCTGCGGTAACCGTCATGGTGCCCAACTCGCTTGGCCCTGCCCAGTTGCTGCTGCACTACGGAACCGAGGAGCAGAAAAACCACTACCTGCCGCGTCTGGCGCGCGGCGACGAGATTCCCTGCTTTGCACTTACGGGTCCCGACGCCGGCAGCGATGCCGCCTCCATGCCGGACCGGGGTGTGGTCTGCCGCGAATACTTTGAAGGCGAGGAGCAGCTGGGGATTCGTCTCAACTGGGAAAAGCGCTACATCACTCTCGGGCCGGTGGCCACGGTCCTTGGGCTGGCCTTCAAGCTGTACGACCCGGAGCATTTGCTCGGGTCGGGCGAGGAGCTCGGCATAACGCTGGCATTGATACCGACAGGTACACCCGGAGTTGAGATCGGTGCGCGCCACTTTCCCCTCAATCAGGCATTCATGAATGGACCCAACCGGGGGGAGAACGTATTCATTCCCATGCGCTGGGTGATCGGCGGGCAGGCGCGTATCGGTCAGGGCTGGCGCATGCTGATGGAGTGTCTCGCTGACGGTCGATCCATTTCCCTGCCCGCGCTCAGCACGGGCGGTGCAAAACTGGCTTCCCGTGCAACCGGCGCCTACGCGGCGGTCAGAACCCAGTTCAAGCTGCCGATCGGCAAGTTTGAGGGAGTCGCCGAGGCGCTCGGGCGCATCGCCGGCAACAGCTACGCTATGGATGCAGCTCGGTGTCTCACCACGCTCGCCGTGGATTGCGGTGAAAAGCCCGCGGTCGCCTCTGCCATTGTCAAGTATCACTTGACCGAACGCATGCGACGGGTCATCGATGACGCGATGGACGTGCACGGCGGTCGGGGTATCTGCATGGGCCCGCGCAATTATCTGGGCCGGGTTTACCAGGCCATCCCGATCAGTATCACTGTAGAAGGCGCTAACATACTGACTCGCAGCCTGATCATCTTCGGGCAGGGTGCGATACGCTGCCATCGCTATCTGCTGGCCGAGATGCGGGCGGCCCAGCACGACGATGTCACGGCGTTCGACTCGGCGCTGCGCGGACACGCCAGGCTGTTATCGAGCAACCTCGCGCGTGCGCTGTTTCACGGCCTGAGCGGTTCGCGCTGGGCACGCGCGCCGGTCAAGGGTGCAGAGGCGCACCACTATCGGGAACTCACGCGTATGAGCGCCGTGCTCGCGGTTTCTTCGGAAGCCGCGTTGCTCACCCTGGGTGGTGCCCTGAAACGCAGGGAGTCCTTGTCGGCGCGCCTTGGCGATGCTCTGAGCTGCCTGTATATCGCCTCCGCCGCCCTGAAACGCTTCGCCGACCAGGGACGGCAGCCGGAGGATCGCCCGCTGCTCACCTGGGCGGTGCGCGATGCCCTGTATCGGACGCAGCAGGCTGTGTTCGAAGTGTACGACAATTTCCCCATCCGCTGGTTGGGGCGCGTGCTGCGGTGGGCTCTGTTTCCCTATGGCGCGGTGTATCGTCCGCCCGAGGATACGCTGGTCATCCAGGCCGCCGATGTTATTCTGCAGTCGGGCGACGCCCGCGAGCGACTCACCGACGGGCTCTACCTGCCCGATGAACCCTCGGAGTCGTTGATGCAGCTGGAGGTTGCCATGCAAGCCGCGGCAACTGCGCAACCGGTTCTGTTGCGGTTGCGCAATGCAATGCGTAGTGGTCAACTTGCGAGCGGAGATCCCGAGCAGTGCCTGATGCAGGCTATTGCGGCGGGTGTCATCGACGAGCCCCAAGCGGCACTGGTGAACGCGGCTGTGACCGCGCGGCGGCGGGTGATCGAGGTCGATGAATTTCCAGCCGGTTACTGGGCAGAGGAACGCGATTCATGTCAGCACAGAGCAGTACACTCACCACGGGCCGCCCGGTCTACCTGATCGATGGCAGCCGTACGCCGTTCCTGCGCGCACGCGGCAAACCCGGGCCCTTTCATGCAGCCGACCTCGCTTTCCAGGCCGGGCGCGTGCTGCTGTTTCGTCAACCCTTTGCAGCCCCGGAGCTGGACCAGGTTATCCTCGGCTGTGTGATGCCGGGGCCGGACGAGGCCAACATTGCGCGGGTGGTCGCGCTGCGTCTGGGCTGCGGTGACAAGGTTCCGGCCTGGACGGTACAGCGAAACTGCGCATCCGGTATGCAGGCGATCGACTGTGCCGCGCGCGATATCGCGGCCGGGCATTCGGATCTGGTGCTGGCAGGTGGCGTCGAAGCCATGAGCCACGCCCCTCTTCTGTTCGGCAATGCCATGGCAGGCTGGCTGGGCGCGCTGCAAAGAGCCCGTACCCCACTCAAAAAACTTCAAGCGATGGCCGCATTCCGTCCGGCGCACCTGAAACCGGTCATCAGTCTGTTGCGCGGACTGACCGATCCGATCGTGGGGCTCAACATGGGACAGACCGCCGAACTGCTGGCGCATCGCTTCGACATCAGTCGGGAACAAATGGACGCCTATGCACTGCGCAGCCATCAACGCCTGGCGACTGCTGTGCGCGACGGGCATCTGGACGAAATCGAGGTGATCTATGGGTACGATGGACGCTTCCATGCCGCCGACGACGGCTTGCGCGAAGACAGCAGCGTGGAAAAACTCGCCGGGCTCAAACCCGCGTTCGACCGACCGTTCGGCAGCGTGACGGCGGGCAACAGTGCGCAGATAACGGATGGTGCTGCATGGTTACTGATGGCATCCGAGGACGCGGTGCGCAAGTACGAACTGCCGGTGCTGGGGCAACTCAAGGACAGCGCCTGGGCTGGACTGAATCCCGCTGAAATGGGCCTCGGTCCGGTGTATGCGATGGCTCCGATACTGGCCCGCAGCGGTCTCGACAGCTCCGACATTGACTACTGGGAAATCAATGAGGCGTTCGCCGCGCAGGTGCAGGCCTGCCTGCTGGCCTGGCAGGACGAGCAATTCTGTACCGGGGAGCTGGGTATGGATGGCGCATTCCGTGCAATCGATGAGGAACGTCTGAATGTGGATGGCGGTGCCATCGCGATTGGCCATCCGGTCGGCGCCAGTGGAGCACGCATAGTGCTGCACCTGCTCAAGACGTTGCAGCGCACCGGCAGCCGGCGTGGCATTGCCAGCCTCTGTATCGGTGGCGGACAAGGCGGCGCCATGCTGCTGGAGAGAGCAGACCGATGACGACCACCAAAGCAGGTTCCAGTCTGTACACCGAGATCGATGCGGACAATATCGCCTGGCTGCACTTCGACACGCAGGGCAGCAGCACCAATGTGCTCTCGGCGTCGCTGCTGGAGGATTTCTACAAGCAGCTGCTCGATCTGGAAGCACGTTCACCGCGCGGCCTGGTGATTGTATCGGACAAGCCAAACGGGTTCATCGCCGGCGCGGACGTGCACGAGTTTACACGGATCGAGAACCGCGCCCAGGCGCTGGATGCGATCCAGCGCGGCCAGGCAGCGTTCGACCGCCTGGCGGCATTGCCTTTCCCGACTGTTGCGGTGCTGCATGGATTTTGTCTCGGCGGCGGGCTGGAGCTCGCGCTGGCATGTCGCTACCGGATCGCCCGCGACGACAGCGCCACACGCCTCGGACTTCCGGAGGTCAGGCTGGGTATTCACCCTGGATTCGGCGGCTCGGTGCGCCTGACAGCACTGATCGGCGCCCTGGGCGCGATGGATCTGATGCTGTCGGGTCGCACGGTCGATGGGCGATCTGCACGGCGTATGGGGCTGGTCGATCATGCGCTACCGGAGCGGCACCTGAAAACTGCAGCGCGGGCGATGGTGATCGATCCACCGTTTCCGCATCGTCCCAGCAGGTTACAGGCGTTGCCTGGTCACGCCTGGATACGGCCGCTGGCCGCCACGGTGTTGCGCCGTCGGGTGGCAGCGAAAACCCGTCCTGATCACTATCCGGCGCCTTATGCACTAATCGAGCTGTGGTTGCAGCACGCGGATCAGGAGCGCGCTATGATGCACGCCGAAGCCGAATCGGTGGCCAATCTGATCGTCGGCCCGGCTGCGCAGAATCTGATCCGGGTGTTTCTGCTGCAAGAGCAACTCAAGGCACTGGGTCGGGATACGCTTTTTGATGCCAAACACGTCCACGTTGTCGGTGCCGGCACCATGGGCGGCGACATTGCCGCGTGGTGTGCGTTGCGCGGTATTAAGGTCACACTGGCCGATCAATCGCCGGAGCGAATCGCGCCGGCCATCAAGCGAGCGTATCAGCAGTTCAAACGTCGCTTGAAACGGCCCAGGCTGATCCAGCAGGCCATGGATCGGCTGATGGCGGACCATGAGGGTCATGGAGTGACGCGCGCCGATGTGGTAATCGAGGCGATCTTCGAAGATGCGGAGGCGAAGCAGTCCCTGTTCAAGAGTATTGAATCACGCGTGCGACCTGACACTATTCTTGCCACCAATACATCCAGTATCCCGTTAGGGGACATCAGCGCAGCTCTCGAACAGCCCTCCCGCCTGGTCGGACTGCACTTCTTCAACCCGGTTGCCAGTATGCAGCTGGTGGAAGTGGTGCGTGACGCCGGCAGCGATCCGGATGTGGTTGCCAGGGCGATAAAGTTCGCCCGACAGATCGACCGATTGCCGCTACCTGTCTCCAGCGCACCGGGCTTCCTGGTCAACCGTATCCTGACGCCCTACCTTCTGGAGGCGGTCGAGTTGGAGAACGAAGGCGTGCCGCCGCGGGAGATCGACGCTCAGTCGGTCAATTTCGGTATGCCGATGGGCCCCATGGAACTGGCTGACACGGTGGGTCTCGATATCTGCCTGCATGTCGCGGAGATCCTGGGGCAACACCTGGATGTTGCCGTTCCGCAGCGATTGCGCGATCTGGTTTTGCAGGGACGTCTGGGCCGCAAGTCCGGTCACGGGTTTTATCGCTACAGGAAAGGTAAACCGATCAAGCCCAGGCTGCCCAAAGGCTACCGTTCGGACCCGCAGGTGCTGGATCGGATGGTGTTGCGCATGCTGAACGAAGCGGTCGCCTGCCTGCGCGAGGAGGTGGTCCAGAAGCCCGATCATCTCGATGCAGGCATGGTGTTCGGGACCGGCTTCGCGCCCTTCCGGGGCGGGCCCCTGCGTTATATTGAGATGGTCGGAGCGGATACTATGCTCCAGCGCCTGCGAGACCTGGAACAGCGTCTTGGGCCCAGGTTCAAGGCAGATGCAGGCTGGGAGGTAGTGTCTGGCTTTGCCAAACAGCGGTCCGGCAACGGGTGAAGCGATGAGCAAGAAAGCGGATCAGCATGTCATCAGTCCCGAGGAGGCAGGCACCCTTGCAGGCCTGTTCTACGAGCGCGTAAAGCGTACCCCAAACGCGCTGGCGTATCGCTTCTATGATGAGCAACGCGAGCGCTGGACAGACCTGACCTGGGCTGCAATCGGCACAGAGGTTGCGCGCTGGCAGGCGGCGCTGGTCAGTGAGAATCTGCAACCTGGCGACCGGGTGGCGGTGATGATGCAGAATTGCCCGGAATGGGTGATGTTCGACCAGGCGGCGCTTGCCAATGGGCTGGTGCTGGTACCGCTTTACACCCAGGATCGGGCCGAAAACGCGGCTTATATCCTGCAGAATTCGGGCGCCAAGCTGCTGCTCATCGGCCGCCAGGAACACTGGGACAGCCTGCAGCCGGTGATGGCGGAACTTGGATTTCTCAACCGCATAATCAGTCTCAGACACATCGACAGCGCAGGGCAGGTGGACAAGCGACTGAAGACTGCCGGCGAGTGGCTGCCCGATGCGGCGGAGCTGGTGCGCGCCGCCGGAGACAAAGACGCTCTGGCTACCATCGTCTACACCTCGGGTACCACCGGACGCCCCAAAGGGGTCATGCTGAGTCACCAGAATATCCTCTGGAACGCCTATCGCAGTCTGCAGGTGGTCAGTTGCTACCCCGATGACCTGTTCCTCTCGTTTCTGCCGCTTTCGCACACGCTCGAGCGCACCGCTGGGTATTACCTGCCGATGATGGCCGGTGCAGCGGTTGCCTACAACCGGGCTATCACCCTGCTGGCCGACGACCTGCTGGCGATCCGGCCGACGGTACTGATGTCGGTCCCGCGTATTTTCGAACGGGTCTACAACAAGATCCACACCGGTCTGGAGGAAAAATCGCCCCTGGCCCGCGCCCTTTTCAAGCTCGCGGTGGATACCGGCTGGCGCCGCTTCGAGCATCAGCAGGGGCGCGCTGCCTGGAGTCCCGGGCTGTTACTGTGGCCGCCTCTCTACAGGATTGTCGGCCGCAAAGTTATGGCCAAGCTGGGTGGGAACATGCGTCTGGCCGTGGTTGGTGGAGCGCCCCTGTCCCCGGGGGTTGCGCGGCTGTTCATCGGGCTGGGCCTGCCTATGGTCCAGGGTTACGGGCTGACCGAGACCAGCCCGGTAATCAGTGTAAATCCGCTTGAAAACAACGACCCCTCCAGCGTGGGTTGTATGCTGGAGGATGTCGAGGCTCACATCGGCGACAACGACGAGCTGCTGGTGCGTAGTCCGGGCGTAATGCTCGGCTATTGGGGCAATGAAAAGGCGACGCGCGAAATCATTGACCCGCAGGGCTGGTTACACACCGGAGACAAGGCGCGGATCGAAAACAACCAGATCTATATTACCGGCCGGTTAAAGGAAATCATTGTGCTGGCTAACGGCGAGAAAGTCCCTCCGGCGGACATGGAAATGAATATATGCATGGACCCGCTGATCGATCAGGCCATGGTTGTCGGTGATAACCAGCCCTATTTGAGCGCCCTTCTGGTTATCAACCCGGAGCAGTTCGATTTCGTCTGCAGGGAACTGGGGCTGGCCCCCTGTGATTCGGATACCTGCGCCAGTTCGCGCGTCAACCAGTTCGTTCTCGAGCGGGTGGCAAAACGGATAAGCTCGTTTCCTGGCTACGCCAGAATTCACCGGGTGAAGTGCATGCTGGAACCCTGGACGATTGAAGATGGACTGCTCACCCCCACCCTGAAGCTGAAGCGCGACAATGTCTGTCAGCGTTACCAGGCGGATATCGAAGCCATGTACAGCAACCACTGATCAGCGTGGATGCTCGGGCCTGGCGCGGTTGCCGGCGCGCTGCGCAGGCCGCTCCGGCCTGCGCGTCAACCGGCGGCGCTCGCGCCGCTGATAGAACAACAGGTCCTGGACGATCGCCTCGGCAACAAAATCGTGCTCTGCAAACTCAAGTGCTACGTTGTCCTGTTCGAAACGAATAACCCGAGCGTAGATCTTCCGATACAGCGTCTCGTTGCCAGTCCAGATTCTGAAATTCAGAATTACCGAACGCTGGTGGCGCGGCACCTCTCCTTCCCACAAGGTCAGAGATACGCCGGTCCTGCTGATGTTTTCAGCGTGACCGCGGCAGCGGAGAAATCCGGGATGTGCAATTTCGATCTCGACCTGGATACGGTTGCGGTGCGCTTTTCTTCTTTCCACTGCCGGGCCTGCTGCTGGTTGGTCAGGTCTGTAAGGCTCCACCATGACGGCGAAGCCACATGCAATGGGGACAGATTCCTGGGCCCCCTCTCCCTGCATCGTCCTGACGCGCCCCGGACATTTCCGCTGGTCATGATTGGACAGCGAGTCCAATGACTGCGTAATGTGGCTATCAACCAGGACAGGAAATGCATGTCCTGGTTCACCTTTTAACGACCGGAAAGAGCGAGGCTTTACAGCCAGATGGAGGCTGCTGACAACGACTTACACCAGAGTAATTTGTGAACAATAATCGCCAGGTTATTAGTTTATATACTCAATTTGTTCTGGCGTCGGAAAACAGCTGATAGAAATTTTCCGTTGTTGTTTCTGCTACCTGTGCCAAGGGCTGGTTGCGCAACTCGGCGATGTGCTCGGCAACATAGCGCACGTAAGCAGGGCGGTTGCTCTTGCCGCGTTTGGGGACGGGTGCGAGATAGGGGGAATCGGTTTCCACCAGCATCAGATCCGCTGGCATCTTTCTTGCCACCTCTTTGATCTGAATCGCGTTCTTGAAGGTCACGATCCCCGAGAAGGAGATGCGGAAATTGAGGTTCATGGCAGCCCGGGCCATTTCCCAGTCCTCGGTGAAGCAATGCAGCACGCCTCCGACCTCGGCCGCCCGCTCCTCCTGAAGTATTCGCAGCGTGTCATTGCGCGCTTCCCGGGTATGCACGATCAGGGGCTTGTTGGCGGCGCGCGCAGCACGGATGTGGCGCCGGAAGCGCTCCCGTTGCCACTCGGTGTCGCCCTCGGTTCGATAGTAGTCGAGGCCCGTTTCACCGATGGCGACAATACGCGGATGCTTGGCCAGCTCCAGGAGGCGACTCTCATCGGGATCCTCGACATCGATACCGTCGGGATGCACTCCCACCGATGCGGAAATCTGTGGGTACGGTTCAATCAACTGCAGCATGGCCGAAAAACGCTCGAGGCTGACCGAAACGCACAGCATATGTTCAATACCGGCTTCGCGGGCCTCATCCAGCACAGCGGAGAGTGGCTCCCGTTCGAGTTTCAGCAGGTCCAGATGACAATGAGAGTCGACCAGCATGGTGTTTTCCCTTGCGGGTGGCGCCGCACGGCCGGGGGGTAGCTGACGCACGCCGTGGGCCGCAAGAAGCCGGTACTACATTGTATGGGTCGGGCGATCCGCGGTTAGTGCCCCGGCGAGGTAGGTCTCGATTTTCTTCTGCGCTGTGCCACCGTCCGAATCACTGAACTGAACGCCGATACCGGCGGCACGGGAACCCTGGGCGCCCTTCGGCGTTATCCAGATGATCTTACCCGCAACCGGAATTTTCTCCGGTTCATCCATGAGAGTGAGCAACATGAATACTTCGTCGCCCAGCTGATAGGTCTTGTTGGTGGGGATAAACAGACCGCCGTTTTTCACG
>CBDTYI010000016.1:0-18402 GCA_965364565.1 uncultured Gammaproteobacteria bacterium
ATGCAGGAGTTTGTTTCCGAAATCAATGCCATCAAAGGGCAGATGCGGGCGCGCCTTACGCTGCACGCCTGCGACGCCGAGCTTTGCAGCAACGGGCCCTGGGTGTTCGAGCCCTGGGAAGAGTTCAGCATGCCGACCGATGTCTATGGGCGCGGTGGAACCAGTTTCAAGCCCGTGTTCGAGTGGCTGGATCGCGCAGCATGCCGGCCGGATCTGCTGGTGTATTTCACCGATGCTGACGGCGAGTTTCCGCGCGCAGAGCCCGGATTTCCGGTCATCTGGCTGGTAAAGGGGCGCGCACCGGTCCCCTGGGGCCAGCGTATCCAGCTCAATTAGCATCATCGTCTTCAGAAATCGCCGAATTGGGTCGATATCCTCATGCTCCTGGACCGTTTAGGGTTCAGGGCGCGGATGGACTCGCGATTGCCGCAGGGAAGCTGAACGGAGCGCAACGCTCCACCAAAACGCATCCGGCAGGTGAACCACCCGATGGCGACTATTCTCGATGCTGACCAGATACGCGCGATTGAGAAGCGGATCGAGCAGGTCTACGAGTTGCCGCCGATGCCCGTGCTGGCGCGCCGCATCCTGCAGCTGCAGTCTGATCCGAACGCCGGAGCCGTGCAGCTGGCAAACATCGTTCAGCTTGATCCCAGCCTCGCCGCGCAAGTGATTCGTTATGCGAGTTCCGCCTTCTACGGGTATCGCGGACGTATCAGCAATATTCACGACGCCATCAGCCGGGTGCTCGGCTATGACCTGGTGCTCAACCTGGCTCTGGGGCTGGCTGCGGCGCGTTCTTTCCGGATTCCCGATGAGGGGCCCCTGGGTTTGTCGCGGTTCTGGGAGCACGCGATACTGAGTGCTGTGCTGACGCAGAAGATCGGTGCGTGCATGCCCGCGGCACGGCGTCCGCAACCCGGCTTCAGCTACCTGTGCGGACTGTTGCACGATTTCGGTGTGCTGTTGCTCGGCCATCTGTTCCTGCCGGAATTCTGCCTGCTGAACAAGTTCGCCGCGGCCAACCCCGACAAAACCCTGGCCGAACTCGAGGGCCGCCTGCTGGGTATGGGCGGAGCCAGGGACCTGCTGGCGATGGGGCACGCGCGCATCGGGGCCTGGCTGATGGAAGCCTGGAAAATGCCCGAAGCAATCGCGGTTACGCTGCTGGAGCATCACAATCCCGACTATCGGGGCGCGCACGAGGTGTCTGTGCATCTGGTCCAGCTGTCGGACCTGCTGCTGTCGCCCGCATCCGACATGTCGGAACCGAGTGAGCTGCCGCAAGCGCACCTCGATATACTGGAAGTGCCGCCGGAGCGGGTTCTGGAATTGGCGGCGCAAGTGTCCGAGCAGAAAGCCGACCTGCTGGCCCTGTCAGCCCTCGCCGCCACGGCTTCATAAATCAACCGCATCCCCTCATATATTCTATTCGGTTTCCTTTCCGCCTTGCGCCGGAGATAATCCCACAGGTGGTTTGCGGCTCTGCAATGCGGGGCCGTGTCCGATTATTGCGGATCGGCAGCCGTGATCGGATCCGCCACTGGAATGGAGGCATCAGATGCGCATCATTTTGCTCGGTGGTCCCGGTGCCGGAAAGGGTACCCAGGCCAACTTCATCAAGGAAAAGTACCGCATTCCCCAGATTTCGACCGGCGACATGCTGCGTGCAGCGGTGAAACAGGGTACACCGCTGGGCCTGGAGGCAAAGAAGGTCATGGATGCCGGTGGTCTGGTTTCGGATGATATTATTCTGGGTCTGGTGCAGGAACGAATTGCCCAGCAGGACTGCGCGAACGGGTTCCTTTTCGACGGCTTTCCGCGCACCCTGGCACAGGCTGAAGCGTTGAAGGATCAAGGTGTCAGCATAGATGCCGTAGTCGAAATCGACGTCGATGACGAGGAAATCATCAAACGCATGAGTGGCCGACGTGTGCATCCGGCCTCCGGCCGGACCTACCATGTGGTGTTCAACCCGCCAAAACAGGAAGGCAAGGACGACGCAACCGGCGAACCGCTGGTGCAGCGTGACGACGACAAGGAAGAGACGGTGCGCCAGCGGCTCAAGGTGTATCACGATCAGACCGAGCCCTTGATAGGTTACTATTCCCGGTGGGCCGAACAAGGCGGTGAGGGAGCGCCGCGTTACATCCGCATTGCGGGTGTGGGTAAGGTCGAGGAGATCCGCGACGCGGTATTTGCCGCGCTGGGCTGAGCCGGGCAGGACCTGATTCTGTTGCAGTGGCCGGCCTCAGAGCCGGCCTTTTTGTCGGAAAATATTACAATCAGAACAGCTGGCTGACGGGGACAGGAGCTCCGGGTCTGGGTCAATACGTCAAAAATGTGTCGTCTTTTGGAGACGCTTGGCCCGGAAAGGCCGTCGAAAACAGCGTCTGGACGGCTAAGAAATCGATGCGTTGTCCTGTAAGAAAATGACCTTATTTTCCGTTTCGCTGTTTCCAGCCGCGCCGAGACCCACCCTGTTGCGGGCTACTTCGTTGTTATTTTTGTGAAAAAACTGTTGCCTCGGCCCGAGCCGCTATATGCGGCGAGCCAGCGGGAGGTGATGGCCGGTTCGGCACCGGGTTTGAGCAAAGGTGCGCGGGGAATTTGTCGGTTTGTTCTTTTTACGGAACCGGAGTAACTTTCTAATCGAACCATACCCGTTGTCCGGACTGAGGTCGGAGCAACAACCGATAACAAGAAATTTGCGCATAACAATAACGACGATAATCGTCCTGTGGGTCAGCGTTGTCGCGGGAGTTAATTCGAAGCATGGGTTCACTTAATCTGAGTAGGGCGGAAGGGGCCGGCGCACAGAAGATTCTGTGTCTGCTGGATGCATTGCGAGGGTCGCAGACGGGGAGCGCGATCTATCGCCAGGTAGAGCGGATGCTCGATGACGTAGTCAGCAGCCGGCAGACTGCGGAACGTGCTTACATTGCGCTCATCAACCAGCTACTCGATGCGTATCTCGCGCATCTTCGTGGCGGCTCACCCCTGCAGGTGCAGATTCGCCTGCTCAAAGCGCGCCTGCAACCGCCTTTGACGGCTGCCGATCTGAGCGCGCTGGCCGATTACGTGGAGCGGTATTCCGGTCAAATCGAGGCGCTGCAACAGCTGGATATCGGCCTGGTTGAAGATGCTGTCGGTCCGTTACTGCAGTCATTCGGAATCGTTGATGCGGCAGCCGTCCAAGGGCAGCCCGCGGTTGCGCCGGTTGCGGAGGAAGTCCCCGCGCCGCAGAGTCCGCCCGAGGTGCCGTCGGCGCGCGTCGCCAGACCGGCGCCCGAGCCCGTTGAGGAACCTGAGCCTGAGCCTGAACGTGAACCCGAGCCTGCCGCGGTTGTTGAGGCGTTGCAGCCCGAAACAACCGAGCCGGAAGCTCGAGCGGCAGCGGAACCTGAGCCGCCGCCCATGCCCGAGGGTATGATTACCGGGACGCCAATCAGAGGCGACAGCCCTGGTGCAGAGATTGGCAATGTGTCAGAGACCCAGGTGGACACTGCCTATCGCAGTCACCTCGATTCCAAGCGGCGCGATATCCAGAAGCTGCAGGCGACGCTTGCCAAACAGGTCCTGGAGACTATTGCCCAGAACGAAGAGTTCGGTGTGCTGCTGGAAGTGGTGCTGGGTGAACTGCGACAGGCGGGTGACGGCCGGGAAATGGAGGATCTGCGCTGGACCTTGATCCGCGAGATCGAGAAGCTGACCAAGGGGCATCACGATCTGGCCGAGAAGCTCGACAGCACGCATCATTATCTGCAGCTTATCGAATCCGACAGCCGACAGCTCAGTGATGAACTCACCCGGGTGCGCTTACTTAGCCTTACCGACGAACTCACTGGCCTGCCGAACCGCCGCGCATTTCTGCGCCGGATCGAGGATGAAGTGGCGCGCGTGCAGCGCTATGGATTTCCGTTGTCGCTGGCGCTGATTGATCTGGATCATTTCAAGCAGATCAATGACAAGTACGGTCATGCGGGCGGCGACGAGGTTTTACAGATCTATTCCAAGAACATTCTTTCCATCTTCCGCCATCACGATCTGGTGGCACGCTACGGCGGCGAGGAGTTCGCGGTACTGCTGCCGAATACCGACGCGGAGGGGTCAATGCGAGCCCTGACCAAGGTGAGGAATCGGGCTCTGGAAACCCGCTGGCAGGCAAACGGCGAATTGATTCCGGTGCCTACTTTTTCCGCCGGTGTTTCACTCTACAAACCGGGTGAAACCGCCAGTGCGTTCATCGAGCGTGCGGACAAGGCGCTGTACCGCGCCAAACGTCTGGGTAGAAATCGTGTTGAGCAGGACGCAACCTACAAGGAACCGGAGACGCCGGACAAGGAGCCCGAGCGCAAACAGCGTGGCGAATCCTGAGCCGTATTGAGCGGGCGCGTCGAATTACACCGTTTTCTGTGGTTTTGCCTGGCACCGCGTCCTTGTTACACTGGGGCTCCGTTTTGCACAACCAGATGACAGGCACGCTGACATGGCCACGATCGAAATGACTCGCGAGAACTTCCAGGAAACCATAGAGAATAATGATATCGTGCTGATCGATTTCTGGGCCTCGTGGTGCGGGCCGTGCCAGAGTTTCGCGCCGGTTTTCGAACAGGCTTCTGAAACCAATCCGGATATGGTGTTTGCGAAGGTCAACACCGAGGAGCAGATGGAGCTCGCCGCGCACTTTCAGGTGCGATCCATTCCCATGCTGGCGATATTCCGGGAACAGATCCTGATTTTTGCGCAACCCGGGGCGTTGCCCGCTTCATCCTTTACGCAGCTGATCGAGCAGGCGAGGGAGCTGGACATGGAAAAGGTTCGCGCCGATATCGCCGCCCAACAACAGCAAAACGCCTGAATCCGACGCAGATCGCAGCCATGGAGCAGTTAGCGGGCACTCGAGCCTGTCAGCGAGCCCCTGGTGGTCGTGCCCCGATTTCCTAAGGAACCTCTGATTAATCCGTCATTCCGGCGCATGCCGGAATCCATAGCGTTGAATTCACTGGATCCCGGCATGCGCCGGGATGACGAGAAGCGAATTAATCAGAAGTTTCCTAAGTGGCGAAATCCTGGAACGGTTGCACCGTGACGAGATCGCCTTCGGTCGCACCGGCGTCCTCCGCGGGCAGCAGAATAAAACAGTTGGCTCTGCTCATGGAGCTGAGTACGTGCGATCCCTGAGTCCCGGTGGTCGAAACCTGCCACTGTCCGTCAGCCCCCAGCTGCAGAATGCCTCTCTGAAACTCCATGCGCCCCGGCGCCTTTTTCAGATCCTGCACGCTGCGCGCCTGTATCAGCAGCGGTTCGAGTGCCGGCTGTCCGGTCATTTTGCGGATTGCGGGCAGGACGAACTGATAGAAAGTCGCCATGACCGACACCGGGTTGCCCGGCAGCCCGAAGAACACCGCGTTGCCCAAACGCCCGAAGGCCAGCGGCTTGCCCGGCTTCATGGCCATGCGCCAGAAACTGATTTCGCCCAGTTCACCGAGCGTCTCGGTGACGTAGTCCGCTTCGCCGACCGACACGCCACCGGTGGTAAGCACCAGATCAGCCATGGCAGCGGCTTCCCGAAACGCCGTCCTTACCGCCTCGCGGCGGTCGGGAATCACTCCCAGGTCGTGACATTCGATTTCCGGCCGCGACAGCATGCCGAACAGGGCATAGCGATTGCTGTCGTAGATCTGACCCTGGACGAGGGGTGTTCCTACACTTGCCAGTTCATCGCCGGTGGAAAAAAATGCCACCCGTAGCTTGCGTGTGACGCACACCTCGGCGACTCCGACCGAGGCCAGCAAGCCCAGTTCGGCGGCGCCCAGCCGCTGGCCAGCGGACAGGACGGTATCGCCACGGCGGGTATCTTCGCCTGCATAACGTACGTTCTGGCCGCGCTGGACGGCCTTGTGCTCGCAACGAATCTGTCCCTGCTCACGGCTGACGTGTTCCTGCATCAACACGGCATCGGCCCCGTCGGGCAGCACTGCTCCAGTCATGATTCGGACGCACTGGCCGGCGCCGACCCGGCCTGCGAACGGCGCGCCGGCAAAGGCGGAGCCGATAATTTCCAGCGCCACGGCCGCTGAGTCGGGGCAGTCTTCGCTGCGCACCGCATAACCGTCCATTGCCGAGTTGGCGAAGGGCGGAACATCAATCTCGGATACAACCGGTGCGCAGAGTATGCGGCCCACTGCGGCCCGCAGGTGCAGCTGCTCGGTGGCTTCGATGGCGGGTACCCCCGCCAGGATGCGTTTGCGGCCTTGTTCGACGCTCAACAGGTTCTGTCCGGGTTCGGCGCAACAGTCTGTCGGGGTGTTGCTCATTCGAGGGCTCCAGTCTTTGCGGTGGCGACGAAATCGAGAATAAAGCTGAGGATCTGGCGCGGCTGGTTCAGATCCAGCTGGGGCAGTGCAGTCCCGGCGTATGGCTCGTCACTGGCAAGCGCAATAATAGAGCTATCCTGCCGATGCAGAAAGGGCTTTCCCAGGGCGCGGCGGTGCAGTTCTATCTTGGGGAAACGTTCGTGGCGGAAACCCTCCACGAGAATCAGGTCGAGCTTATTGCGGTCCAGTTTCAGCAGCAACGCCTCCAGGTGCGGTTCCTGCCGCGGGTGCTGCTCTTCGATCACGACGGTGCGGAAACCGGAGGCGATCAGCATTTGCTGCGCTCCCGCCTTGCGGAGTCGAAAGCTGTCCTTGCCGGCCTGGTCGATGTCAAAATCGTGGTGCGAATGCTTGATTATGCCGACGCGAAGATCGCGTTCCCGCAACATCGGCAGCAAGGTTTCCAGCAAGCTGGTTTTGCCGGTGCCGCTGAAAGCGGCGAATCCCAGCACCGGTGGTTTGCGCAACAGTGGGTCAATATCAGTGACGAGGTACACTTGTGTGGTTCAGCCGCGCAGCAGTGCTTCCAGTCTGCGCTGGTCGTCTGCCTGGTTGAGATTCATGAACTGCTCGGGAACATCTGAGAAATCGACGCGCGTTGCTCCGATTCGCTCCAGCCACCCGTGCACGGAACGGTGTCCTGCCGCCAGATAGGTCTCCAGCGCCCGCGCTGTGCCGTGTTCGGCCAGACAGAAAACCGGTTCCAGCTGTCCTCGGAACTCAGCGACGCAGGCTGGTTTGCCAGTTTGCTGCAGGCCCCGTGTCATGCGTTCCAGATAGTCGGGGCTTAGCAGCGGCGCATCGACCGGCAAGGTCAGCAGAAAGGCGCTGTTACAGGCGGAAAAGCCGGCCAGGAAACCCGCCAGCGGCCCGGCGAATCCGGCCACCGTGTCACGCACCACCGGGTAGCCGTAGCGCGCATAGTGCTCGAAGTTTCGATTTGCGCTGATCAGTATCCGCTGTGACTGAAGGCCGATTCGCGCCAGCAGGTGGTCGAGGATTGGCTTGCCGAGTATTGGAATCAGGCCCTTGTCGCAGCCTCCCATGCGGCTGCCACGGCCTCCGGCGAGAATGAGGACGGTTATTTCCTCATAAGAAATATGGGTATGTTCGCGCATCCAGTCACCGCATCACGGATCGGGTCTGGAGGCTAGTGTACCCCACCAGCATGAGCGCGCTCAGACGGCGTGATTGTGGTAGGGTTGCAGCCCAGTGGATATGCGCGGATTTCTGACTCATGCCCTCCGGTTCCCCGCCTGAAAGGTCGCTGTCGTGCGCGGACCGCTGTGGGGCGGGAGATATGACCCTGATCGAGCGCTTTGCCGATGCGCTGTGGATGGAAAATGGTCTGAGCGAGAACACGCTGGCCGCCTATCGCAGAGATCTGTGCGGCCTCGCGGTGTGGCTGGGCGGCCGAGGGGTTGCGTTGGGTGATGCGGTTGCGGCTGATCTGTTGAGTTATCTGGCGCGCCAGTACCGGAATGGGCGCGCGTTGCGCAGTAACGCGCGGCTGTTATCCAGCCTGCGGCGCTTTTTCCGTTACCTGGTGAGGGAGGGATGCCGCGCGGATGATCCCACCGCGAATATCGAGGCGCCCAAAATGGACCGACCCCTGCCGCATTCACTGAGTGAGGCGGAGGTTGAATCACTGCTGCAGGCGCCCGAGATCCAGACAACCCTGGGGTTGCGCGACCGCGCCATGCTGGAACTGCTGTATGCCACCGGCGTGCGCGTTTCTGAACTGGTGGAGCTCAGTGTCGATAGACTGAACCTGGGTCAGGGTGTGGTGCAGGTGATCGGCAAGGGCAACAAGGAGCGGCTGGTACCGGTCGGTGACGAAGCCTTGCTCTGGGTGGGCCGTTATCTGCATGGCCCGCGTGCCGCATTGTTGCGCGGGGCAGCCAGCGACAGGCTGTTCGTTTCCCGCAAGGCGGCGGGGATAACGCGCCAGGCATTCTGGTACCGGGTGCGCCGGTATGCCGGCCAGGCGGGGATCAGGGGGCACTTGTCGCCGCATACCTTGCGCCACGCATTCGCCACCCACCTGGTGAACCACGGTGCCGACCTGCGCGTCGTGCAGATGCTGCTCGGACACAGCGACCTGTCCACGACCCAGATCTATACGCACGTGGCGAAAGAGCGACTTAAACGGCTTCACCAGGCGCACCACCCGCGCGGGTGAGCGGTCCGGTAAAATGGTGAACCCGGGGGCAGGAACCAGGGTCATATTTGTTTTTATTCATCCAAACTCAAGGTAACCGCACGTGAAAGCAACGCAAGCAGCACTATTACTCACCGGGTTCATGTTGTTGAGCACTTCCGCGCTCGCCGATCCGAGCGCCGACCGGGCCGCCATACGCAAGGCTCTGCCGGGGCTGCAGATTGACGCCATCGAACCGGCGCCGATCGCAGGGTTCTACGAAGTGGTGGTCGGCTCGCACGTGGTATACGTCAGCGCCGACGGACGCTACATGCTGCAAGGGGATCTCATCGATCTGAAAACACGCCTGAGCCTGACCGAGCCGCGTCGACGTGAGGCTCAGCGAGCGGCGATTGAAGCGATGGGTGAGGACAAGATGATTATCTTCAAGCCGGAGAAAGTGAAACACAAAGTCACCGTGTTTACCGATATCGAGTGCGGCTATTGCCGCAAGCTGCACGGCGAGATGGACCAGTACCTGGATGCCGGGATCGAAGTGCGTTACCTGATGTACCCGCGTGCCGGTGCAGGCTCGAGCGCCTACAAGAAGGCGGTTGCGGTCTGGTGCGCCGAGGACCGCAACGGTGCCCTTACCGACGCCAAGGCCGGCAAGAGCATCGAAATGAAGAGCTGCGACAATCCGGTCGACGAGCACATGGAGCTCGCTGCGGCCCTGGGGCTGCGCGGTACGCCGTTCATCGTCCTCGAGAGCGGTCAGGTGCAGCCCGGTTACGTGCCCGCCGAACGACTCGCCCGTCTCCTCGATGGTGCTGCCCAGCCGTAGCGGCGCCGTCGGCCGCCGCCTGTGCGCTGTCATCATGCCGAGTCCGGCAAGCGCGGCTGGCGCTGCCCAGTGGCGTGGCACCGGTCCCGATTTGATGGCTTTGGATACACTGCACAGAGGCCAGTATCTCTGTTATAAATGACCGCTTGATCGGCAGGGGCCGGGTGCGAACCACGTTATGGAAAACACGCTTCTCGATACTCACCAGAAGGCATTGTCCATCAACCTGGACACCACCAAATACGGGACCATTGCCGAAATAGGTGCCGGGCAGGAAACGGCCCGCTGGTTCTTCCGGGTGGGAGGCGCGGCCGGGACCATCGCCAAGGCCATGTCGGCCTACGACATGAAGTTCAGCGATGCGATCTATGGGCGCTCGGGTCGCTATGTGAGTCGCGACCGTCTGCAGTCCATGCTGGATCACGAATACGCGTTGCTTCTCGAGCGGCTGGGCGAGGCGCGAGGCAACGACTGCGCGTTTTTTGCGTTTGCCAACACCGTCGCCGCCTATAGCTTTACCCAAAAGACCAACGGCCACGGCTGGCTGGGTATCCGTTTCCAGCGGCGAGCGCAGGAACCGGCTTCGCAGATCGACCTGCATGTTCAGTTGAAAAGCCAGGAGAACGTCCAGGATCAGGAAACGCTCGGGTTGCTGGGGGTCAATCTGATCTATGGTGCCCTGTATCTTCACGAGAATCCGGAGGCTCTGATCACCTCGCTGCTCGACCAGCTCAGCACCGATCTGCTGGAAATCGACATGATCGACCTCGACGGACCGGCCTTCGCTCAGGTGGATAACCGCCTCATGGCGTTGCGGCTGGTGCAGCGCCGCCTGACCAGCGCCGCGATGTTTCGCGCCGACGGCAAGGTAGTGCAACCCGCTGACCTGTTATACAAGAAAGCGGTGCTGGTCGAGCGGAGTCGTTTTCGCCCTCCCACCAACCTGACCATGCAGCTGCTGGACTGTGCCTATGAGGCGTTTTGCCGGGAGTCGGAAGTCAAGCCGGAAGAAGTGGTGGTGCTCAGCGAGATGACCTTGCACAACCTTGCGCAAGGCGAGGATATCGATGCGGCCGACTTCCTGGATCGCGCGGAGATTCTGTGTGCGCTGGGCAAGCACGTGATGATTTCTGACTACGGCGCATTCTACCGTCTGGCAGCTTACCTGTTCCGCCACACGCGTATGCCGATTGGCGTGGCGCTGGGCGTCCCGACCCTGGAGCAGATTTTTGATGAGCAGTATTATCGTGATCTTGACGGCGGAATCCTGGAAGCCTTCGGTCGCCTGTTCAGGAATGACCTGCGCCTGTACGTGTGTCCGGCGCTGGACCAGCACAATGGTGGCTTGACCACGGTGCACAATCTGCGTGTGGCACCGAACCTGCGCCACCTCTATCAGCACCTGCTGGATAACCGCTATATCAGGGAGCTCACCGCAATCGACAACGCCGATCTCGCTATCTTTTCCCATGTGGTGCTGGAGAAGATGCGCGCCGGCGACCCGCAATGGGAGGCCATGGTGCCGGAAAAGGTGGCGGGGATCATCAAGGATAAAGGCCTGTTCAATTGCCGTTCCTAGTGTAACAGGGCGAACATCTGGCGTCGGTAGCGGGTGACGCGCTCGTCCTCGTCTCCGAGTAAGGCAAACACGGCCAGCAGTCCGCGCTGCGCAGCACCCTCGCCGTAGTCACTGTCCTGCTTCAACAGCGCCAGGAAATTTTCCAGTGCCTGATCGTAGTCGGCGGCCAGCGTTTGCCTGGCGGCGAGCTGAAACCGCGTCTGCTTTTGCGCCGGATCAGCCTCGAGCGCCGCTTGCAGTTCCGCCAGCGGCGGCGCACCCGAAATTGACCGCGTCAGCTCCACCAGCGCCTGCAGGTTTCTCGCCTGCGGTTGCTCGCGAATCTCCCGGGGCAGCGCCTGCAGAAGCTCGTCTGCCCGGTCGATTTGATCGGCCTGCAGGCAAAGGCGTGCATATTCGAGCGGCAGTCGCGGGTTGTCCGGATCGTCGCGATAGGCGCGCGCCATCAACTCGAGGGCCACGGCACGGTCTCCGTCCTGGGCAAGCGTCAGCGCCTCGATCAACAGGCGGTCCGATTCACGTTCGATGTACGCGTCAATCAGCGTGCGCAAGGCGGCTTCGGGTTGTGCACCCATAACCTCTTCGACGACCTGGCCGTGCCGGTACAGGCGCAGGGTGGGGAGGCTGCGGATGCCGTGTTCCGCAGCCAGCCCGCGCTCGACATCGGTGTTGACCTTGGCGAGACGCAGCTGGTCGCCGTATTCCTGTGCCAGTTTGAGCAGCACCGGCAGCAACATCTTGCACGGTGCACACCAGTCGGCCCAGAAATCCACCAGCACCGGAACCCGCTCGGACGCAACAATCACCTGTTCCGCAAAATTGGACTCATTGACTTCGACAACATTGGCTAGCTCGTTCATTACCTTACCTTGTCAAGGGATGCAGAATTACAAATGCTCCAGATAGGGTCGCATTACTCGATTTCAAACAGTTGTCCGCCGTGCGTGAACAGCAGGCATGTCTGCACCGGGCGGTCCGGCCAGATGCGCTGCACGCCCTCACGGTACAGCGCCAGTTGCGCCCGGTAGCGGTCACACAGGTCGCGAAGTTGTGCCGTGGAACGCACCCGATGCGTTTTGTAATCGATCAGCCACACACCGGCATCCGTTGCGACCAGCCGGTCGATGATACCGTAGACCGTCTGCCCGCTGTCCAGATACTCGATCGGTACTTCGTTATAGGCCTTTGCTGGGGCCTGCGGCTCAAACAGCCAGGCGAGCTCAGGATCGGCCAGCAGGCGCTCGACCTCCTGCCACCAGGACTGCAGCGTGGGATCGCTGTGTGCCCACTGCATCTCCGCCGCAACGCGCTGAGTGACGGCGTTGCGGTCCGGCTGGTGGCCCCTTGCGTCGGTGGCAAGCTGCAGCATGCGATGGATAGCCACGCCACGCAGCCTTCCCAGGGCATCGCCGGATTCCATATCCCCCTGCGCGGCGGCGCGGCTCGGAGCAATTTCGCACCACAAGCCGCGCGTGGCTATCGGCTGACGTAATCGAGGATCGACGTCCGCGTCCGACGGTTGCTGCGACGCTTCGGCAGCCGGGCGGCCGGGGGCTTTCAGGAACTCGTCTATCCAGGGGGCTTGGGGCGCCTCCTGGCCGCACACCGCCGTTGCTATCTGCGCGTACCAGCTGCGGGACCGGCTCCGGGACGTCGGTGCACAGCCCGACACGATCAGCATGTGTTTGGCTCGCGTCAGCGCCACATAGAGCAGATTGGCCGACTCGCGGTGCTCCTCTTGCCGCTCCAGCTCATGCAATTCTTTGCTGATGACATCGCGTTGCCGGGTATTAGCCAGCAGCATAAAGTCGCTGGGCCGGTCGGCTTCCGCCGGCCAGCGCACCAGCGCCTGGTGGCCGCGCGGGCTGTTGCCCAGGTTGGTGCTGTCAGCCAGAAATACGACCGGCGACTCGAGCCCCTTGGCGGCGTGAATGGTGAGTAACTGGACACGGGCGCCGCCCTCCGCAGTCGGTGTCGCCTGGTTCGGGCCCTCTCTATCCAGATTGCGAAGCTGGCGCACGCGCTCCAGGAAGCGCGGCAGGGTGGGGTAACGCCCGGCATCGACCTCGAGCGCAAGTTCGACAAAACGGGTGAGATTGGCCCGCACGCGTGCGGTCTGGGTGGCAGGGAAGGCGGCTTCATAGCGTGCGAGGAGATTCGCTTCGTGGAAGACCCGCTCCAGCAGATCGTGAATCGGTACATGCCCGGCGAGGCCGCGCCAGCTCTCCAGCAGGCGATTGGCGCGGTGCAGTGGATGATCGGCGTCCAGCATTGCGGTCACAGCCGCGAGACGCTCGATCCAGGGTCCGCCCGCTTGCCGTGCGAGCAACATCAGATCTTCGTCGGTCACCGAGAAAATCGGCGAGCGCAGCACCTGCGCCAGCGAAAGGTTGTCCTGCGGTGTCATAAGAACCACCAGCAGGGCCTCCAGATCGCGAATTTCCAGGCTCTGCAGCAGCGTGCCCCGGTCAAGGCTCAGGTACGGAATGCCACTGTCCCGCAGCGCCGCTTCGTAATCGGCCAAATGGGTGCGCGAGCGCATCAGGATCACGACATCCCCGTAGCCTGCGACCCGTTCCCGGACCAGCTCGCGGATGCGTGCTGCAATGGCTTGCCCTTCCCGGTAGTGGCGCCGATCCAGCGACACCGGTCGCGGTTGCTGCAGAGGATTGCGCAGGCCCTCACAGGGCGGTTCGGGGCTGACGGTCTGCGCTTCGATCAGGGGCCACAATTCCACTCGACCCCAGGCCTGCTTCTTGTGGGTGGTGTGCGGCTGGAACGCGGGCAGCAATTGCTGCATCTCGGTTTGCAGGAATACCTTGTTCACAAGTTCCAGTATGGCGGGAGACGAACGGCGTGAGGCGTCCAGGTGAATGGACTCTGCGTTCAGGTGCCGCTGCATCCAGGTCGCAGCGCACTCGAGCAGGCGCGGGTTGCCGCGCCGGAACCGGTAAATCGACTGTTTGGCGTCACCGACAATGAACAGGCTGCGCCAGCGTTCACCGCTGGCCGCCATCTCTTCGAGCAGCGGCAGGATCAGTTGCCACTGCGTCGGGTTGGTGTCCTGAAACTCATCGATCAGCAGGTGGTCGATGCGCTGGTCGAGTTTGAACTGCACCCATTGCGCCTGTTCCCGGTGGCTGAGCAGCAGGTAGGTGTTCCACTCCAGGTCCGCGAAATCCAGCAGGCGCCGCTCGCGCTTGATGCGCTGGTAGTGATCCAGCATGCGTTGGCCGGCACGGTACCATGCCGTGTTGGTGCGCAGTGTCTGTTGCCGCCTTTGTTGTTCCGCGACAGCTTCGATTTTTGCGCAGAACCACACGTGCAGTTCCAGAAACCGCTCCTGGCCTTGCTCCCCCATCGCCTTGCGCTGCGTATTCCCCGGCGAGCGCTTGCGACGCTCGCCAGCGGCGGTGAAAAACACCGGCTGAAGCGCCTCAACGGCGCTGTCGGCATCCGGGCTGGTTGACAGGCCGGCCTCGATAACAGCCGCGTGGGTCAGATTGGTGCTGGTGGCATGGCGGCCGAGCAGAGCGGCAAATTCGGCCAGCTTTTCGCGCGTGGCGGTGTTCCAGAAACCATCCGCGCTGCAGGCGCTCGCATCCGGCGCCAGTTTTGCCTCGAGGCAGGCCACCGCGCTGCGCACCGGATCGCGGCCCTGGCGCGTAAATGCCCACCAGTCACTGCGGTGTTCAACAAAGTCAAACAGCGCCGCGCGGGTATTGTGCAACCCGTTCAGCGCCTCGAACAGGACTTCCAGGGCGTCGGCCAGCGGTTGGTCGGGGGCGCCGGTTGCCTCGGCAAACAGCGCGTCCCAGCTTTCCTCCAGCAGCAGGCCGGTTTGCTCGGCGAGCTCGAAGCCGGGCGGCAGCTCGGCCTCGAGCGGGAAACGCTGCAGCAGTTCCCTGCAGAAGCTGTGAAAAGTGGTGGTACGCAGAGTCTGCTCGCTGCGCAGCCACTCCTCGAGCAGATTGCGTGCTTTGTCGCGCAGCGCGACCGTCGGCCGCTCGCCGATCTGGACCAGCATCGAGTCCAGTTCCTGATCGTCGGCGTGCAGTAATTCCTGGAACCGCTGGTTGAGGCGCAGCTGCATCTCTCCAGCGGCTTTGCGCGTGAACGTAATTGCCAGAATGCTGTCCGGCTTTGCGCCGTGCAACAACAGGCGGGTAAGCCGGGCTACCAGCTGCCAGGTCTTGCCGGTGCCGGCCGAGGCCAGGACGCTGAAGCTGCGCTCCGGCTGTGTGGCAAGCGGCGTGTCAGTCATCACCGAACTCATGGTGGGACCACATATCGCGCCGGCATACGCCGCTGAACTCGCAGTAAGCGCAGACGCCGGGATCTCCCCATGCCGGTAGCGGGGCCTCGTCATGCAGCGCGTCTGTGAGTAGCGTCAGTCGCTGCGCGACCTGTGTCAGCAAGTCATCCAGCGCCTCGCCCGCCGCGCAGGTAGTTGCGCTTACCTTATCTCTGGCGAACTCCAGATAGTCCAGCTGCACTACGGGTCTGTCGATCAGCAATGCGTAACTCGGCAGCTGCACGGCTTCACCGCACAGAACTTCTTCCGCGCGCGGCGGGCGTCCGGTCTTGTAGTCCAGCAGGGCGATGCTACCGGCACGCTGATCCAGGCGATCGATGCGGCCGCTGATGCGCAGATGCCCGCTGAGCGCCTTGTCCGCCTTGAGTTCGGTGCTGAGCGGTTGCCACTCAATGCGCCGCTGTATTTCCCAGTCGAGATAATGCGGCAGAACTTTGAGCCACTGCCGGTACCAGCCGCGCGCCTGGAAACTGTCATTGATTGCCGGTTCGAATACCGCTGCGCTGATGCGTCTGAGCAGTGCATTCGCGGGCTCGGAGTCTGAGTGCGTGAGTGCACCGGACCAGGGGCCGGGCAGCCCGGGCACCTTGCTGTTGAAGGCCTGCACGATGCGATGCACCAGCGAGCCGTAGTCGCTCTTGCTCAGCGCTTCGCGGATTTCATCCTGTGGTTTCAGGTTCAGGGCGTCGGCCGCAAAGAAACGGTAAGGGCAGTCGATCAGTCGCTGATGCGTATAGGCGGACCAGCGCTGTGGCTGAATGGAAGTTTCTACCCGCGGCGCCGGTCGTTGCGCCGGGCCCGGAAGAGCCGCCCGGTCGGGAGCCGCTGGACGCACCTCTGGCCGGTCTGCCAGCGCCTTGAGCGCACGGTTCTCGAGCGTTGTTCCATAGGCACTGGAGTAAAAAATATCCAGCAGGTCGAGCCACGGGCTGGCGCTGACGGGCTCCCCATCCTGTTCGCGATGACAGGTCAGGAGCACCTGTGGTGCAGCGTGCAGAACACGGCAGAAATGATGCAGTTTGGTGGCGGCCGACTGGGACCAGGTGGGCAGGCCGAGCTCGGCACGCACCCGCTGATTGAAAAATGCCTGACCGGCCGGCGTACCAGGCAGGTGCTCACGGCTGCAGCCGGCGATGATGACTGCAGCGAAACGCTGCAGACGGGTCTGCTCCAGAGTCAACAGCTGCACCGGGCTGGCCGAGGTCGGCGGCTGGAAGGTGGTGCGTTCCAGATGGCGCCCCAGCCAGGCCCTGAACTCCGGCCAGTCCAGCTGCACGGCGGAGTGCCCGCCGGCCTGATGCAGATCCTCCAGCGCCTCCAGCAATTGCAGACCCGCAGCATCTCCAGCGAGGGTCTGCCAGGCACCGAGTTCCACCAGGCTGGCGCGCAGAGCGGCGAGCAAGTCCTGCGCGGCATGGGTGCCGTCGAGCAACGCCACCAGGGGACTGGCGGCGTGATCCAGCAGGTTGAGCATACGGTGCAGCGCCTGGCGCGTGGGTTCCGACCAGTCGGGAAGGCGTTCGCTGCGCTTATCGAGGTGGTGACGATAGCGTTGCAGCCCCCGGGCGATGTTTTCATGCAGGATGATATCCTGTTCGAGGCGGCGCACCTGCCCAAGATGCACATCGCGCGCGGCAAAGCTTACAAAAGGGGATTTGAGCACATCCAGCAGCGGCCCGGCGGCAAAGTCCTCCTCGACGGTTTCCAGCCAGCGCTCCAGGGTCGCAGCGGCGCTGGTGGTGGACAAAGCCCAGCCGCCGGGGTCCTCGAGCTGGATGGCGGATGCTTCCAGCAGGGCGCGGACTCTGCGTGCGATACGGCGATCCTCTGTTACCAGCGCGATCGGTTGTCGACCCTCGAGCAGCCAGCGCCGGATTTGCAGCGCCACCGCCTGGCCCTCGTGCTCCGGGTCATCGGCGCGCATGATACTGAGCCGGTCGCAGACAGGATCCTGTTGATGCAGCCGGGCAAAGCGCTGTGCGCGTAGTTTCAGGTTGTCCTCGGATGCCTCGAACAGTGCCGCCACGAAGTCGGCCAGTGCGTCTGGCTCTATGCCGGCGGGCTCGGAAACCTTGATCTCGAGTCGGTCGACAATGTCGGTCAGGGGAGCGTCGGGATGGTACCCGTGCTGCCTGGCGCCGCCATGCAGTATCAGCCGGGCAGCGTCGTTTTCGAGCAGACCGCGCAGCCAGTTCGCTTCCGCCGGCGTCAATTGCGTCAGGCCTGTCAGCCACAGGGGCGATCCGTCAGGGGGCTTGCCGCCGCGCAGCTGCTGGCGATAGGCCGACGCCGGGTCGAGCAGTTCGTCCGCGGCGAGCTGCTCCTGCCAGGCATGCCACAGGGTGTGCAGGATGCCGGCTTCCTGTTGCAGCAGCGTATGCGATTCGCCAAGCGCATAACAGTTGCGCAGCGCTGCTTCGAAGCGCTCCAGTTCGTCGGCCACCGGTACGTCGTATCGAGTTATCTCATCGAACAATGTGAGCAGTTGTTCGGCCAACAGCCAGGGGTCGGTATCGGCATAAATCGGGTTGGCATCACGCAGTGCTGCGGCGAGCACAAGTTCCTGGGCGGGGCGATTCAGAATGGTCTGCCTGACCGCGCTGACGCGGTCAAGCCACTGATCAAGACGCTCGATCGAGGGACCCAGTAGTGCGCCGAATCCGCGCTGTCCTGCTTGTCGCAGGAGCTCGGTGCGCAGCCGGGGGGCGCAGCGATCCTCTGCGACCAGGATCTGACAGGTGCTCAGATCCGGCAAGCACTTCTGGTAGTGATCGAGAATCTGCTGCGCTGTGCAGACCAGCGGGTCCTCGCCGAACGGCACCAGAGTTATCCGGCTTGTTTTCGATGCTGGCGCGATCACTGACGGCCGCTATTCGGGGGGGTGAACTCAACGCTCCAGCAGGTCCAGTTTGCCGGGTTTGCCATTCCACTCGTCGGCATCCGCCGGCGCATCCTTTTGCTCGCTGATCACCGGCCAGATCTGCGCCAGCTCGGCATTCAGCTCCAGAAACGCCGTCTGATCCTCGGGCAGGTCGTCTTCCGGGAAAATGGCTTCAGCAGGGCATTCCGGTTCGCAAAGCGTGCAGTCGATGCACTCTTCGGGGTCGATGACCAGAAAGTTGGGGCCCTCATGAAAACAGTCCA